>DATKVX010000046.1 GCA_035529855.1 bacterium | reverse complement strand
GTTCTCGCCGCTTACGCGCGAGAGGGCGTAGGTAATCGTGCGCCAAGGCTCGAGGAGGCCGCCGTTGCGCGTCGCGTCGTCGTGGCCGTCGTCGCTGTCGACGTAGTACGTCGCCGCCTCGGCTGAGCCGAGCGCGGCGACCATTATTGCCAAAATTATTAATCTACCCACGGCGCTTCCCCCTTTTGAGCGCATCTATACCAAAGGAAGCTACCACGGAATTACGCCGGTGTCAAGGAAACAAAGGCCATCGATACGCAACCGTTTGCCGTTTAAAAACGGCCTGCGGTTTGCTATAATCGCCCGCGTGGCGCGGCGCCTGGAGGAAATAGACGACGCCTCGCGGTGGGATGAGTTCGTCCTCGCCCGGGCGGAGTATTCGATAACCCACAGCTTCGGCTGGGGCGAGCTGAAGGGCGCGTTCGGTTGGCGGCCGCGTCGCTATATTTTATCGGAGGACGGCCGGCCGCGGGCCGGGGCGCAAATATTGAGCCGGCCCGTCCCCGTCGTGGGCGGCGAGCTGTGGTACGCGCCGCGCGGATTCCTCGTCGACTACGGCGACGCCGACTTGCTGCGCGAGCTGACGGCGGCGCTGCTCGAGCCGGCCCAAAAACGGGGCGCCGTCGTCCTCAAGATAGAACCGATGGCCCGGCCCGACGCCGACCTGAGCGCGCTCGAGGCGTTGGGATACGTGCGGCGCAGCCGCGGCGTCCAACCGCGGCACACGCTCTACCTGGATTTATCCCGCGACGAGGACGACCTCCTGGCCGGTATGGACCGGCGAACGCGGTACAACGTTAAACTCGCCGGCCGCAAGGGCGTCGTCGTGCGGGCCGGCAATAAAACAGAGGACCTTCTCGTCTTCTACGGCCTCCTCGAGGCCACGATCGAACGCAAGCACTTCCTCGTCCACAACCCGGCCTATTACCGGAAGGTACTCGAGCTATTCGGTCCGACGAGCGCCGTATTGGTCGCCGAACATCAAGGCGAACCGCTGGCCGCGGCGTTCGTCCTCGGCTTCGGCAAGTACGCATACTACGCCCACGCCGCGTCGGCGGCGACGCGCCGCGAGCTCAAGGCCGCGAACAAGGTCGTGTGGGAGGCGGTCCGCTGGGCCAAAGGCGCCGGCTTCGAAATCTTCGACTTCTGGGGTATCCCCCGCGCCCCCTCGCCGGGTAACCCGCTGCACGGCGTCTACACCTTCAAGAAAGGCTTCGGCGGCGAAACGGTGGAGTTCGCGCCGCCGTACGATTTACCGTTTAAACCCGTAAAATACCGCCTGTTGAACGCGGCGCTCGCGTTACAGGGCGCGTGGCGCAACGTACGCGCCCGCGGCACGCTCCGGGACCCGATGGGCAACTAATTTTTATACGGAGGCCGAATTGAAAAAGAAAATCGCGCTCGTCGCGCACGACGGCCGCAAGCAGGACCTCTTGGAGTGGGTTAAGTTCAACGTCGGGACGCTTCGCGAGCACGAGCTCTACGCCACCGGGACCACCGGCAACGTCATCGCCGAAGAGACGGGCCTCGACGTCCACCGCTTCCGCTCCGGCCCGCTGGGCGGCGACATGCAGCTCGGCGCCGCCATCGCCGAGAACGAGCTCGACGTCCTCGTCTTCTTCTGGGACCCGATGACGCCCCACCCCCACGACGTAGACGTAAAGGCGCTCCTGCGCGTCTCGGTGCTCTACAACGTACCGACCGCCTGCAACCGCTCCACCGCCGACTTCTTGATATCGTCGCCGCTGCTGAAAGAGGATTACGTGCGAACGAGCAGGTACGTAGATTTATGATAGAACGTTGCGGAGGACGTAACCCAAACGCGCGGGGTAATTTCATGAAAAAGCATATCGTTATACTGTGCGCACTGCTGGTAGTCGCGGCCGTCGCCGGTTGCGGCAAAAAGGGGAAAGCGGGCGAAGCGGTCCCGCCGGCGCCTTCGGCGGAAAAGGCGGGCGAAAAGGCCGCACCCACGCCCGAGACGGCTCGCGTGACCGCCGGGCCGTTGAACTTGCGCGATAAACCCGGCCTGAAAGGCGCCGTCGTAGGCCGCTTGAGCCAGGGGGAGAAAGTCATCGTCCACGGCAAGAGCGACGCCGCCGAGACCATCGACGGCAAGGCCGCGTACTGGTACGACGTCGAAACGGTCGACAAGAAACGCGGTTGGGCCTTCGGCTCGTACCTGGACGTGGGCGCCGAGGAATCGCCGGCGCCGGCGGGCACGGCCGAAGCCGCCGCGGACGCGCCTCTCACGACCATCAACGTCACCGCCGTGGCCGACGTCCCCGGGTGGAAGGCGAGCAACTACTTCGAACGGGGGAAAGAGCTGGCCGCGGCCAAAGATTACGGCGAGGCGTTGTTCTACTATAAAGCGGCGACGGAGCGCTCGCCGCAAACCGGCCCGTACTGGTTCGACTTCGGCCTTGCGCTCCAGGAGCTGGGCCGCCACGCCGAGGCCGCGACGGCGTACGAGCGCGCCGTCGTCCTTGTGCCGGACGACTTCTGGGTCCACAATAATCTCGGCCTCGCCTGCATCCGCGCCCGGCGACCCCGCCGCGCCGTCGAGGTCCTAGAGAAAGCGCTAACGCTCCAGCCCAAAGGGCCTATGGACCCGGCCGCCGCCAAGGACATCGCCCGCGCGAACCTGGCCGCGGCGTACGAGCTGAACGGCCAACCGGATAAGGCCGCGGCCTTACGTTAACGTCCCCGGACGGAACACCGGCCTTCGCCTGAGTCCGCGTTGGTCCGGGAGCCGAATATGACGCCGCATAAAGTCCCCATACCCACGCCCCGCGACGAGATCGTAATACCGCGGCGCCGCTTCGGCGGCGGCCGGCTCGCGGTGGTAGTCGTCGTAGCTCTTGCGGCCGCGGCCGCGGCTTTCTTCGGCCTCGCGGCCTGGGGCGGCATCTTCGGCAAAGACGAGACGGCCCCCCGCGTCGCGCTCGACGCCCCCGCCGAGGGCGCGAAGTACCAGGGCGTCGTCGAAGTCACCGGCAGCGTCGCGGACGAGTCGAAATTGAGCGAGTTCTCGCTGGTCCTCGACGGCGCCGATTGCACCCCCGCGCTCGAGTTGGGCAACAGGCGAACCGTCAAGTTCCGCTTCAAACTCGACACCGGGTTGCTGGCGGACGGCCGGCACGAGCTGGCCGTCGCCGCCGCGGACGCGCGCGGCAACCGCGCCGGCACCCGGGTAACGTTTTACGTCGAAAACCACGCCACCGTCGTCGAGCTCGCGTTCGAACCGAACCGCGTCGACCAGGGCCGAGTCCTCATCGTGAAACTCAACGCGAATAAAAAACTCTACGATTTAGAAGGTAAGCTCTGGGACCAAAAATTCCCGTTCTACAAAACGGCCGACGGCTTTACGAGCATCGTCGGCGTTCGCGCGTCCTGCCCGCCCGGGGATTACCCGGTAGTCGTCGCCGGTTACGACGCCTACGACGAGGCGGTCGAGCTTAAGGGCACGGTAAAGGTAGCCGACGGCGGCTACATCAAGGAAAAGGTCGTAATCGCCGCGCCGGACAAGAAGAAGATCTTCGACCCCGCGCTCGAGGAGAAGAAGATGCTCGAGTACCGCAAGGTCCAGGGCATCATCACGCGCCGCCGCGACGAGCAGCTATGGGCCGGCACCTTCGCGCCGCCGGCGGAAGGCCGCACAACGTCGCCCTTCGGCACGTACCGCACCTTCAGTACCGGCGGCGAGGAGCGCCACCTCGGCGTCGACATCGCCAACAAGGAAGGGACCCTCATCCGGGCTTCCAACCGCGGCGAGGTCATGCTGGCCGAAGAGCTCATCGTGCGCGGTAATGCGGTCATACTGGACCACGGCCGCGGCGTCTTCTCCATCTACAACCACCTCTCGAGCGTCGCCGTCGAGCCGGGCCAACCGGTCGACAAGGGGCAGGTAATCGGCTACATGGGCTCGAGCGGCCTCGCCACCGGCTCCCACGTCCACTGGGAGATGAGGGTCTTCAAGTGGGTGGTGGACCCGATGCAGTGGATGGAGACGACGTTTACGTACCGCCCGTCCGAGGAAGAGGGCAAAGCGCTGCAGGAGGTGGAGCGCGGCTACGAGGCCGCGTTGGCGGCGGCGCCGCCGGAGGCCAAAGATACGGCCGGCGGCCACCTCGAGGCCGGCGAGCTTATACCCGACCCGGAGGGCGCGGATTAATGGTAGAAAAGTTGGCGTACGACCCCGTCGCCGAGGCGCCGCGACTCCTGAAGGAGCTCGCGCCGTACAACGTCCACCAGATGAAGCTGGACGTGCCGGCCGCGGCCCTCCTCGTCGTCGACATGCAGAACGCCTTCCTTCACCCGGACGGCCCGATATACCTGCCGGCCGGCGCGGCGATCGTGGACGCCGTAGCCACGGTGGCGCACGCCTTCCGCGCCGCGGGCCGCCCCGTCTTCTACACCCGCCACGCGGAAGACCCGGCGGGCGGTAATGCCGGCTTGATGGCCTTGTGGTGGGAGGACTCGTCCCCCAAGGAGGGGACGTGGGAGGCGGCGATATTCGAAGGCCTCGCGCCCCGGCCGGGCGACGTCGTTATTCCCAAAATCAGGTACAACGCGTTCGTCGCGACGGACCTCGAGCAAAGGCTGCGGGAGGCGGGCGTAAAGGACCTGGCGATAACGGGCGTCATGACCAACCTGTGCTGCGAGAGCACCGCGCGCGACGCGTTCATGCGCGACTTCCGCGTCTTCTTCGCCGCCGACGGCACCGCGGCGCCGAGCCTCGATTTTCACCGGAGCTCGCTCCTGAACCTGGCGTACGGTTTCGCGTACGTCCTCACGTGCGACGAGCTCGTCGCGATGGCCGGCCGGGGTAAAAAATAAGGCCCGCGACGCGGGCCGGGTGGGAGCCGGGCGGCGGCTATTTCGGCCTGAGCAGCTCGCTGTAAAGCTCGACGCGGCGGTCGGCCATAACGTCGTTTTGGGGGGTTACGAATTTATCGTCGGCTTCGGCCTGGTTGACGTCGATGGAGACCGCGGCCTCTTCGTCGTCGAGGCGCAGCAAAACCTCGCCGCGCGGGTTCACGATCTGACTCTGGCCTATGAACGTCATCGGCTCGTCCCAGCGGCTCTCTTCTCCCACGCGGTTCGCGGTAACGGCGAAGACGCGGTTCTCGAGGCAGCGCGTGACCATCGCCGCCGGGCAGTTCGGTAAAACCAGATTGGCGGGATGCAGGATTACCTGCGCGCCGCGCAGTGCCAGGATGCGGACGACCTCGGGGAATATCCAATCGAAGCAGACCATCATGCCCACCCGGGCGAAGCCGACGTCGTAAACCTCGAACGCGTCCTCGCGGCCGGCGTCGAAGACGTCCTTCTCGCGCCAGAAAAGGTGGACCTTCCGGTAGACGCCGCGTAGGCCGTCGGGGCCTATGAGAACCGCGCTATTATAGAGGGCGTCGCCGTCGGCCTCCGGGATACCGGCGCAGGCGAAAGCGCCGCGGCGCCGGCACCATTCCGCCAGCCGCTTCACCGTAGGGCCGCCGGTGGCCGGCTCGGCCAACTCCTTCAGCTCGTCGCGGTTCTTAAACTGGTAGCCGCTCGCGAAGAGCTCCGGGAATACGTACACCTCCGCCTCGACGCCGTCCGCCAGCGTGAACGCCTGGGTAATATTTCCGGAAACGTCGCCGAAAGAAGGCGAGAATTGTACGAACGCCAGCCTCATAAATGCCTATTCCAGCCGTTTGCGCGGAGGTAAGAAATTGTACGACTTCAAAACAGACCCCCACTTCGAATGCGTAGGCCACCTTACGACGCGCGAACCCGACGTCGTCGTCCGCGCCGAGGGGTGGCAACCCGAGGCCGACGGCCGCACCCTCCTATGGTTCGACCGCCACCAATACTTCAGCCGCACGTACAAGAGCCACCTCGTCGCCGAAGTCGCCGCCGACGGGGCCGAACGCGTAATCTATCACGACATGCTGGCCGACAACGTCGAGGTCGAGCCGGGCAAGTCGTACCACGTCTGGGTTATGGCCGCGGCCGCGACGCCCGGGCCGGACGGCAAGCTGAAAGTCGAGGCCGCGCGCGCGGGCCAGGGCCACGTCAAACTCTACCGCCGCCTTTACGCCGACGACGTCGACCTCCCCCCTAAACAAGAAAAGAAGAAATCGTTGTGGGCCAAATTATCGGGCCGGAAGTGAACGCTAGTCGGTCCACTTCGTCGCCGCCACCCGTACGTCGTCGCCGGCCTTTATGCCCAGCGCGACGGCGGCGTTGCCCTGGGCGATGGCGAGCTCGAGCCTCCCCATGGAGTTGATGAGCGCCAGCGGCGCGCCGGAGACGACCTCGGCGTAGTGCCGCTTCAGCGGCCCGAAATCCACGTTACAACACCGCACGTAGTAGGCCTCCCACGTCGGGAGGTCCTCTTCTTTTATGGACGTTATGCAGTTGCCGAAGTGGTCGACGTGCAGGACAACGCCGGCGAGCTCGTCGCCGTCCAGCGAGGCGCGAGGCCAAGGGAACTTGACCGGGTCCTCGAGCGGCGGCCCCAGCGAGCGGTAGTCGGAGCCGCGCGCGATATGCGCCGCCGCGGGCGCGAAGAGGTCGCGGCCGTGGAAGGTGCTCGAGAACGGCCTAAGGCGGAAGCGTTCCTCCTCGATCGCGACCGCGCCGGCCGGCACTTCGTCCTGCAAGAAGGGCGTGAAGACGCCGTTGTCGGGGCCGACGAAGTAGTGCCCCGCCGCGGCCAGCGCGAGCGCCCGCCGCCTCGAGCCCACGCCCGGGTCGACAACGACGAGGTGAATGGTCCCCCGGGGGAAATACGGCGCCGTGGCCTCGATTATCAGCGCCGTCGGCAAGATCTCGTGCCGCGGAACGTCGTGGCTGATGTCGACCAACCGGGCGCTCGGGCAAAGGTTCAGCAGTACGCCCCTCATACTGGCCACGTACCCGTCCGAGACGCCGAAGTCGCTGGTGAGCGTTATGATGGCTTCCCGGGCTCGAGCACTCGTCATTCGGGCTTACCTGCCTCGCTTGCCGGCCCGCCGAGGGGCGCGTAGAAATTGCCCGTGAGGTGATGTATCGTCGTCGGCTCGCCGGGCCCCGGGCCGAAGCGGTTCATCGCCGCCTCCTCGTCCGCGACGACGTGAACGACGCGCATTATGAACGCCGTGTGGTCGCCGGCTCCGACACTCTTTTCCCACACGCATTCCAACGTCGCCAGGCATTGTTCTATGCCCGGCGGCTTTACCCGCTCGGACGGCACGGGCGTCAACGCCGTCTCCGCGAACTTGTCCACGTCGCGGCCCGAGACGCGGCCGCAGAACGCGACCTCCTCCAAGAGCGACCACGGCGGGACGTTGACGGTTACCTCGCGGCCGTCCCTTATCAAGTTGTGACTGTAGCGCCGCGGCGACACCGATAACATCACCAGCGGCGGGTCGTGGCTCACCGGCGCTACCCAGGCCAGCGTAATGATGTTGGGCGGGCCGCCGTGCTGCGCCACGGCCAGGACCGCGGGGCCGCAGTTAAGAAACCTGTAAAAAAACGCCGGCTCGAATTCTACTTTGTGCATCTTCCCCCGTTAGAAATCCTCGAGGCGGTATACGTCGTACGCCACTTCTTCGTAGGGGTGGGCCGCCTTCATCGCCGCGACGACGGCCTCGATGACGTCGCCTTGAGCGACCATCTCCAGCCGCCACTCGGGCACTTCCTCAAGCCGGCCTGCGCGGCCCACCGTGGGTGACGCGCCCTCGCCGCCGCGGAAGGTCCCCCGGCCCTTGGTCGCGAACGAGCACCAGTCGTACGCGCCGATGACGCCGGCGCCGGCTCGAGCCGTCGCCGCGCGCACGGCGTCGAGCGCTTCCCACGGCACGAAGACGACGACCTTATACCGCTGCTTCCTGTCCCCCATCGCGCCGCATAATAACAGCGCGCTGGTAGGCTGTCAAGCGCAACGCCATTTATTGACGACTCGTAAGGCATGTGCTAATATCGTCTCGTCGTGATACGAGCGAGCACCGTCGCCGGGGTTATCGTCCTCGCCTCCCTGGCGGCCGCGGCCCACGCGCTGACGGTCGAGGGACGCCAACTCCGCCTGGAAGGCGGTGCCTTCGTACCGGGGGACGCCGAGTGGCTCGCGGCCCGGGCGAGGTATCTCCTCAAACAACGGGAGTACGGCCGCGCCAACGACGTCGCGACGCTACTGGCGGGCGCCGCCCCCGCCGGGATGGCGCTCGAGGCCCGCGCCCTGGCAGGCCATACTAAATACTTCGCCGTTGGGCACAAGGAGGCTTACCTGGCCTTCCGGGACCTTTACCGCGAAGAAAAGAAGCGGGTCGACGCTACCGGCGCGCCGCCCACGGAAGATGACCCGGCGCGGCTGGCGGTTATCTCGCGGGAGGCGACGGCCGCGTTGGGGACGGCGTACGGCCCGGGCGCCGTCCCGGGCGCCAGGACCATTTCCCGCTACGACTCCCCCACCGCCAACACCGGCGCCGCGGAACCGCAGGTCACGAAATACGACTTACGGTGGTCCGTCAACCTCGTCTTCCTCATCCGCGAATACGACAAGGCCGCCGGGGCCGACGCGAAGGCCGCGGTTAAAGCGGCTTTAGACGAAAAACGGACGTACCAGGCCTTCTTCCGCGACGTGAGCATGCCCAAGTCGACGAAGGCGCGGGCCTTCGACGACGTCCGCGGCAGCGTCCGGGACCGCGCGCGTAAGATGCTCCCCGGCGCCGTCGCCCGCGAAATCCAAACCACCTACAACCTGGAAGGTTTCAAATTCTGCCTTAAAAAACCGGTCGGTATCCCCGAGCTCACGATATACGCCGGCCGGATAATGGAGGCTTCCGAAAAAGAGGAGATAACGGTCGAACAGTACGAAGACGAAGGTTACGTCGCCTACCGCGCTACCGCCACCGCGCGCGCCAAAGTCACCACCTCCCTCGCCGACGCGCTGCGGTACCTGGGCGTCGACCCGTATACTTGGCGGCCTTTCCTCGGTAAACTGGAACAAGAAGAAAAGGAACCCGGCGTCGAGGAAAAGCCGCCTCCCGATATGGACGCCGGCGGCATACCCGAGGATTAACGTGTACGCTACCTGGAAGAAGTTAGGTTGGGTTACGTTCGTCGCGCTCGTCGCGGCGGCTTCGGCTCGAGCCGCGTTCCCGGACGCGGCGACGGCGGAGAAGATATTGCTCGAGCAAATCGGCGAAGGGTACGGCGAACCGGAAGGGGTAACGACCGGCGCGTTCGTCGAGGGCGAAACGCCGGACCAGGGGCTCGCCGCGGCCCGGGTGGCGTACGGCTACTATACGGAGGTGTACCTGGCGCTTTTCGTCCGGGACGGCGACGCCTGGCGCGTAGCCGACTTCGACGGGCCCGTTAACTACGTGCCCGACTTCGGCGGCGACGAGGGGACCGTCGCCAAGGTCCAACCGGGGCCGCGGACGTACTACGCCTTCACCTGCACCGAGGCGTCGTACGGCTCGGGCATGGGAACCGAATACGACTACTTCATATTGTACCGGGTGGACGGCGAAAAGCTCCTCAAGGCTTTCGAGGGCGAAACAGGCTCGCGCGAGGATTATTACTCGCGCTGGTACGGCGGCGACGACTCCTCGGCCTGGGAGTACGGCGCCTACGTCGAGCGGACGACCGAATTTACCTTCGACGACGTAGACGGCGACGGCGCGCTCGAGCTTTGGACTTTCACGCGCGAACGCCCGGCCGAAGAAGGCCCGTTCACGTACGTCGAGGCCGCATTATACGCCGCGGACGGCTCCGGCAACTTCGCCGCCTCGGACGTCGATAAATTCCGCGAATTCCTGGAACGGGACGATTCCCCCGCCTCTAAGCTCGTACTCGCCGGCGCGGCGCTGCTCGAGGAGGGTAACGTCGCGGCGGCCTTGGAATACCTTACACAGGCCGCGGCGCTCGACCCCTCGCTCGAAGCGGCGGCAGAACGACGCCGGGAGTTCCTAAGGCGACTAAAAAACGACCCCGCAGAGGCGATACGGCTTTTCTACCGCGGCGGCAGCGACGAGCGCCGGGAGTTAATCGACCGGTACCCCGAGTCCGCGGCCGCGGCGGAAGCGGCAATCGAAATCGGCACGTTCGACGAGCTGACGGCCTTTTTAAAAAATAACCGCCCCACCATCCCCGTTGGCCGCAGGCGTACGCGTACGCGGTGCGCGAAGCGCTGTACGACGTGAACTACGAGGAGAGCGTCGGCCTGAGCAAGCAAGAGCTGAACCGGTTTAAGAAGGACCTAAAAAGCTACCTAAAACGCGCTCCCGACGCCGAAGAACGCGCGCAGACGCTGACCCATTTAGCGGATTGCTTTTACCACGTCGGCGAATTCAAGACCGCGGCGCGATTGTACGAAAACTCGCTGGCCGAATTTCCCCACGGCGTATTCGAAGGCTACGATTATTTGAGGTTGGGCGATTGCGCCGCCGCGGCCGGCGACCACGGCGCGGCGGTAGGGTACTACGTGGAATGCGCGGACCTCGCCGATTGGTGGAGCGACGACGCCGCCGACGCGGTGATAGGCTACGCCGCGGTCCGGGAAGGGAGCAAACGCCGCCACTTCCTCGACTACCTCGACGAGCGCGGCGGCTACGATTACCTGACGTTGGAAACCGGCGACCTCGACGGCGAGGGGTCCGCCGACGCCGCGGTTCTCGTGCAAAAGGACGGAGAACCGGACGAGCTATATTACTTCCTCCGGACGGGCGACGAATTCGTGGGTGAATTCCTGACGCAAGGACGGCCTTCGCTGTGGCTGCTCGAGGTTTGGGACGTCTTCGACGCCGGCCCGGCGCTGCTGTCCTGCCGCGAAACGTTGGACGCCGAGGGCGGCCGCGTCGCGCACGAGCTCCTCTACCGCTACGACGGCTCGGTCATGCGCGAGGTAGGCCGCGTCAAAACCGAAGAGACGCGGGACGCCGAACCCGCGTACGAGTACGAAGCGACGCTTTCGCTCGAGGCCACGCCCCGGCTTATCATGACGGCCGGCGGGACGATTAAGACCGCGGAAAGCGAAACGATATTCGTCGATGAGTACGTTTGGGACGACCAGAACTTCGCGTTCGTCCCCGAAAAACCGTAAACGCAAAAATAAGCCGCCGGGAGGAACCCGTTATGTTTAAAAACAACCTGGCAATAACGCTAACCGCGGTCGCGGTCGGGACGGCCGCGTTCGCCACCGAATTTTGGACCGCGGAGGAGTTGGCCCGGCCGCCCGGGCCGCCGCTCCAGCCGCGCCTGGGCTACGACGCCCGCGCCGAAGAATACGACGCCGAAGCGGTTTTCGGAAAGGCGTGCGCCTTCATCGAGTACTGGCAGGTCAAAGACCCCAACGACCCGAACTACGGCGGCATCCGCGAGGGCGAGAACATGCCCGAAATCATCCAGACCGATAACACCCAAGAGTCGGTTTGGGTGTGGTCGCGGTGGCGTCAGCTCACCGGCAGCCGCAAGTACGACGACGCCGTCGCGCGCTCCTGGATTTATATAAACAAAAACCCGGCGTGGGAAGAGGAAGGTTGGGAAAACCCGGCCTCTAAATATTACCGGATCTACAATTGCGGTTGGGGCATGCGCGCCGAGATGATGTACCGACGGGCGACCGGCGACGAATCCCGTAAAAACTACGGCCTTACGTGCGCGCGCTTCGTCGCCGAGAACCCCATCGAAATCGAGAATATTTCGTACCTGACCAACTACTTATGCACGGCGTGGGCCGTCGGCAACCTCTACGAATACGCGGAGGACGTGGGCGACGCCGACCTGAAGGTCGTAGCGCTGTCGCTGGCGTCGAAGGTTAAATCGCTGGCGGAGGAAGCGCCGGGTTGGTGCATCGGGTATAATAGCTGGGCCATGTCGGGCGGCGCCGCGATATGGGGCCTCCACAACTCTTACTTCCAAGAGCACCCGGGCGACGAGCGGTCCTGGATGGTAAAACACGGGCCGTACCTCAAAACGCTGGTGGAACCCAGCGCCGGCTCGTGGGACAACGCGTGGAACGCGTGGTATATGTTCGGCCACCACAGCTGCTACCACGCGACGGGCGACGACTCGTACTGGTCTAAATTCGATAAAATCGCGTCTAACCTCGTCGCCCAGGATACGGACGACGACGGCGGCATCCCCCCCTCGCAAGCCGGCAGCGAAACAGGCGACCATACCTGGGTCACGTCGTACCTGTGCATGATGGGGATGGACCGCATTATCCGCGATTTGAGCGTGACGAACTTCGCCGCGGCCGCGGAGCCCGGTAGGCTCGTCCTGAGCTGGGACCCCGCGTTCGAAACCCACGCCGCCGCCTACAACCTGTACCGTGAGACGAAAGGCCTGCCCGGACGAGCGAAAATAACCGATACCCCGCTCACGGGCGACCCGCCGTACGCCTTTGCGGATACGGACGTCGTCCCGGCGACGACGTACCGCTACTGGCTGGAGGCGTTAAGTCCGAGCGGCCACTACCGGATTACCGGACCGGTGGAGCGCACCGCCGGCGCGGTCAAGGCCACGTTCGCGCTGGGCCAGAACTACCCCAACCCGGCGACGTACGGCCGGACCGCGGTCGCGTTCGCGCTGGCGCGCGCCGGCACGGCGTCCTTCCGCGTCTACGACCTCGCCGGCCGCGAAGTATACCGGACGCGGGGCGACTATAGCGCCGGCAAACACGTGCTCGAGCTCGCGTTCGACTTCGCCCCCGGCGTCTACGTTTACAAACTCGAGGCCGGCGACGACGAGGCCGCCAAGCGGATGGTAATAGTGCGATAAAATCGCAGCCGTAAAAAACCCGGCCTCGCGGCCGGGGTTTCTTTCGCGGCACCCCTCCTTAGTTATTTTATCGAGATCTCGACGCGTTCGTCCTTATCTTCGTCGTGGACCGTTATTATCTCGCCGACGCCCTCGTCGAGGAGCGTACCGAGTTCGTCGAGGTCTACCTCCTTATCGCCCATACGCGCCTTGGCGTCCGCGGGGACGAACTTCAACGCCCACTTCGCGAGGCTGAGCGGGATGTTGACGTCCACGTTGGGGCGTTCACTGTCGCCGCGAAAGACGCGGACGTGGAGCGTCCTGCCGCGGCCTTTGGTCGCCGCGGCCGCCTCGGCTTCCGCGCCGCTTTCTCCCACGGCCTCCAGGAGCCGCGCCGCCTCGTCGGCTTTTATCTTACCTTCCTCGAGCATCCTCAATATTTTCAAACGCTCCGCGGTTACCATTATTTATCCTCCTTGACCTTTATCTCGACCTTGCTATGGGCGGCGTTGATTCTCACGTTGGCCCGGGCCTCGCCGTCGGCGTAGACCATCGTCGTCCCCTTCTTATCGAAGGGCAGGTCCGTATCCAGCTTGCCGGCCACCGACTCGATTTTGATTAAACAGTCGGTCGGCTTGCGGCCGAACCGGGCCGACACCTTGCCGTTGCCGAAGTTCATGGCGTAGTCGGCGTTCTCCGGCAAACGTTCCAGCTTCAGGTCCACCGCGCCGTTGCCGACGTTGAAACGGAACTTCTCAAGGGCGTCGGCGGCGTCGACGGACACCTTTAAGTTGCCGCCGTTGACGTCGAGCTCGCGGGCCCCGCGACTGAGGACCTTGCCGTTGCCCAGATTGACGTCGACGTACGCGGCGTCGGTCTCGACTTTGCCGTTCCCGCCGTTGGCCCCCACGCGCGCGATGCCCTCGGTGGTAAGTTTGCCGGTACCGTACGAGGCGACGAACGCGACGTCCGCCGGAACGGTGACGTCGAAGTCGACCCACACCTTGGCGCCGCGGAAGAGCTCGAGGATGCTCTTCGTCATGTCGACCTTGACATAAGCTTTCCCATCCTTCTCGTCGAACGACAGCTCGACCTTTTCGAAGAGCTTCTTGGCTTCCTCCGCCTTCTTCGCCCGCGCTTTGACGGTCGCGACCACCAACGTCTGCTCGCCCGCCCGGGCGACGACGTCGCCGATGAAACTGCTGAGCTTCAGCTCGCTGATGGGGCCTTCGGGCGACCACTCCGTAATATCAGTTACCACCTTGCCCTCGGCCTTGGCCTCCGGCGGTTCGACGTCGACGCCGGCGTCCAGCGCCTCGAGCATCTCCTCGGCCCGGGCGGCGCTAATCTCGCCCTTCTCGAGTTTTTTTAGGATCTCCATCCTCTCGTCTTCGGCCATCGTTCCTCCTGGGATTCTACGATTAGAGCTTCTTGAGCGCGTCGGCGGCCTCGGCTGCGGTCATCTCGCCCTTTTCGACCGCCGCCAACACGTCGGCGCGCCGGGCACGCGTCTCCTCCGCCGCGGCGGCGTCCTCCGCGACCCGGAAGCCCAGCGCGCGGATAACGTCGTCGAGGCGGGCGCGCACCGTGGGGTACGAGACGCCCAGCTCGCGCTCGAGCGTCTTGATGTTGCCGCGGTTGCGTACGAACGCCAGGACGAACTCGGCCTGCGCGCCGTCGAGCGCGGCCAGCTTGTTGGGTGCGAAGCGGCCCTCGACCGCGGCGTCGCAATCGCGGCACGCGAACGCCGTAACGTCTATGGCGCCCCCGCAAAACGGACAATTCTCGGGTAACGTCGGCAAACCGGTCACCTCCTTATTCTGGTATAACGTTAACATAATAACTTCCATAAGTCAATATCAAAATGAATGTATTTCATATAAATCTTCATATTATTAATACTATATTCATAAATACAGGTATATATTGAAAATAGTTGCGAAAAAACCGGCCCGAAGGCCGGCTGCTTATTTAACCGGATAATTTACCTGAAAAGGGCCTTAACCTTCCCCACCGAAGCGGGCGCGACAGCGACGCGGTTGGCGAGGTCTATCTGGTAACACCATAAGCCGCCGCTCCCCCAACTAATGCACCAATACGTTGTGCCGTAGTACGACGGGTAACCCGGGCCACAAACGCCGGCGAAAGTCATACTGAAAGGCCCTAACCAGAAAGAGCCTACCAATGACCCGGCGTCAGTATAAACGTGGTGGTACAACCCGCTGCCGCCGCCGTATGATATAAGGTACGCGCCGTTTAGGCCTTTGAAGTAATCCGTCGCCGCCAAAAGGTCGCATACGTCACGTGGATTAAACGAACTAACGAGGCTCCCGGACGTCGTTAAGCGGAAAATATTGCTTGGATAGGATTGACCTACGTAAATATATGCTCCACCAGGAATATGCGCGTAAGCCCTAGCGTACGGAGACGTCGGGAAACTCCCCACGATAGAACCGGTTTTAATATTAAAATCTAAACCGAAAGGGGGAAAAGATTTACCCACGCCGATTATCCCAAAATACCCGTCGCCTAATACGCTGTGGTCCGCGTCGTTGAGCCAATCAAGGCGGCAATTGGCCCATCCCGGCGTACAACTCAACGGGATAGAGCCCAAGGCCGAACCATCCGGAGCGTACGTAGATAGTTCGAACTCGTGTTCGCCGGAAGGGCCGTATTGTAAAACGCCATAAACGAAGTTCGCATCCCGGTAGACGGCGACTGCATACGGTTCGTTATCCCCGCTCATACGAAACGAACTTATCACCGAGCCCACGCCGGCGTTAGCGGCCGCTGCGGTTAGAACTATAAGTACTACGACTAAGCCAAACCTCGGCCTTCTCATTTTGGAACCCCTGTTAACGTTACGCTATGCGAAGCTAACGATACAACGCCTTTATCCTCCCCACCGACGCCGGCGCTACGGCCGTGGCGTTGCCGAGGTATAACTGGCATACGTAGACGTCCGCCAATTTAACCGTCGCCAAGCACCACAGCGTATTTCCGTACGCCGGCGGGTAACCGGGGCCGCAAGCGCTGGTAGAGATACCGGAAAACTCCCAAGGAAACAGGACCCGGGCGACTTCGACTCCTTGACCGGTAAACGCGTACCAATAATTGCCTCTAGTAACGATTATGTATTCGCCCGGCTTTCCTGCGAACTCCTGCGGAGCGGCAAGGCCCGATATACCTATGGGTGCCCCGAAAGAACTGAGCAAACTCCCCCGCATATTATACCGGTACACGTAGTTGCTAATCCCAACGTACCGGATGCGGCGGGCGGGGTTGTACGCGTAACCCTGCATGCTACTCAACGGCGCCCATGACGCCACGGCCGAGCCGGTCCTAATGTCGAAGTCCGTAACAGTCTGGGGGCCGCTACCTTCTTGGTAGATGTCGGCTATGTAACCGAAACCCAAGACGCTGCGGTCGGCGTCGCCGTGGCTCGCGGGAAAACCGTAGATCCATAACGACCTACCGCCGCCGCCACCCGGGTAACGGTAGGTCAACCTGTAGCCAGGCGTTGGGCGGTCTTTCGTAATGTAATAAACGTACGTCGCGTCCCGGCCTACGCTGTATGCGTCGACGAACCTATTGTCGGCTACCTTGAAAGAACTTATCACCGATCCCAACGAGCAAAACGCGGGTACGGCCCCGACTAAAATTAACGCCGCGCCGTAAAAAAATAAACGTACCGCAATCATCTCTCTACCCCCTTATATTCATATTAATGTGAACTCAGCGATACAAAGCCTTAACCTTCCCCACCGACGCCGGCGCGACGGCCGTCGCGTTGCCGAGGTCGACCTGGTAAGCGTACCGGCTCGAGCCCACGCCGATATTACACCAGTACGTCGTACCGCGGGTGGACGGGTAGCCCGGGCCGCAGACGCAGCCGTACGTCGTCCCCGGAACGTTGAAAGTGGTCACCACGGAGCCCGCGCCGGTATAGACCATAGTATTGCCGGACGTCCGCGCCCCTACTATTACGTAGTCGCCGGCCCGGCCGTCGAACCGATTCGTCGCCGCGAGCGGCCCCGCGGAATAGCTCACCACGAACGAGCCCACCAAACTCCCCGCGGTCGTTAAACGGAGTACGAACGGGTTTATATGTACGTAGACGTACGCGCTTCCCGGGAAGTAACCGCCGCCCAGCGTACCGGGGCCCGCGGCGATGGACCTCACGAACGAACCGCTCGAAACCGCGTATTCGTATATGACGCTCGAGCGCTCAATAACGGCGAAGTAGCCGGTCCCCGCCGGACTATGGTCCGCGTCGCCGGCGTCCGTCAACCCGCTCAGAGACACCGTGCGGACCAAGGACCCGCCGACCGTATAGGTCCGAAACGTATTAACGCCGGCCACGCAGTAAACGTAGCCGGCGTCGCGATAGACGTTGCGGGCGCCCGACCAGGCGAACGAGCTTATGACGTCGCCAACGGCGGCGGCGGCCGGGGAAGCGCTCAAGGCCGCGCCGGCCGCAATAACCGCAAAAATTCCCTTTTTCATCTCCCGCATCCCTTACGGTTCAGCGGTTTGAACGGGGTCATCTATTAAAGGCTAACGGTAGAGGGTTTTAATTTTCCCTATAGACACCGGCTCGAGCGCCACGTTCGTATTGCCGAGGTCGATCTGGTAGGCGTAGAAATCGGTCCCCATACGCAAGTTACACCAATAGGTCGTACCGCGGGTGGAGGGCGCGCCCGGGCCGCAGACGCAGCCGTACGTCACCGCCGGTAAAACGAAACTCCGCACCAGAGAACCGGTACCGGTATAGACCGTGGCGTAGAAAGAGAGCCTTGAGCCCACGACGACGTAGTCGCCGGCCCGGTCCCGGAAGCGGTCCGTAGCCGCGATGGGCCCGTCGGAATAACTAACCGTAAAGCTGCTTACCAGACTCCCCGCCGTCGTATAACGGCGGACGTCCGCGCCGCTGTGTACGTAGTAATAGGCGACGCCGGGGCAATACGCGAACCCGGTAGTACTGGGCGGCGCAGCGTACGACCTTATCAACGAGCCGTTGGAAAGGTGGTATTCGAATATGCGGTTGCTCCCGCCCAGTACGGTCATGCGACCCGCGCCGGCGACGCAGTGGTCCGCGTCGCCCGCGGCGGTCAGGCCGCCGAGCGGCACGGTCCCCACGAGAGAGCCGCCGACGGCGTACCGCCGCAGCGTATTGGTTCCGACGACGCAATAGACGTAATCGCCGTCGCGATAAGCGTCGCGGGCGTTCGGCCAGGGGAAAGAGCTGATAACGTCGCCGACCGCACCGAACGCCGACGCCGCGGCGCAAGCCGCCGCCGCGACCACTATACCCGCCTTCCTCGTCATCACCTCAACCCCTTAATTCCGGATACCCGGCGTCGATTTCGACGCGTTAACGATAGATGGCTTTGACCTTCCCCATCGACGCCGGCGCGACGGCCGGCGCGGTACCGCCGACGTCGACCTGGTAAGCCCACCGGCCGGTACCGATTCGTTGGATGCACCAGTACGCCCTTTGGGATTCCTTCGGCTCGGCCCGGCCTACCACCGAGGCGTACGTACCCGAACCCGGTACGACGAACGAATCCACCAGCGAGCCGCCGCCGGTGTAAACGTACGAATAGCCGCCCGCGCCGGACCGGCCGATAATTACGTACTCGCCGTTCTTGCCGTCGTATACGGGCGCGGCGGCCAGGCCGCCGATGTACCCGCCCGCGTAGAATTTGTTGACGAGTACGTCGTTGGTGGTATAACGGAAGACCATCTCGTCACGGGCTATGAAGTACTTGGACGAACCCGGAATGTAAGCGTAGGCCGTCGTATCCGACGGCAGCGGCTTCTCACTCACGAATTCGGCGTTCTTCTTGTACGTCACGAGCATCTTCTTTCCGAAATCGAAGACGTCGACGTAGCCGCCGCCCAACGTGCTGTGGTCCGCGTCGCGCGGCGCATCCGACCGCGGCAACGTCGCCGAACGCACCACCGAACCGGCCGGCGTATAGGTCACCAGATAATCCGCGCCGGCGGAATACAAGATGCCGTATACGTACGTCCAATCGCGATATATCCCGGTCGCCTCCGGCGTTCCGGCGCCCGTCATCCTGAACGAACTGACGACGGACGCCGCGGCCGCCTGCGACGTAAGCGCCGCGGCCAGCGCCGCGACGGCGTAAATACCCCATTTAAATCGTGCGTTCATAACGAACTCCTTATATCGCACGAACGGTAACGTTCTCCATAGGTTTCATTAAATTATAACCCCTTCCGCTCGGGCCGTCAAGGCGCATAACCGAAAAGCCGGCCGCGCCGCCGGCCAGCGACGACGACAACGTCCAACCGAAGCCGTAATACGGCACGATAACCAAAACCGCCAGCACCGCGTAGCCTATTTTCTTAGTCATGACCTACACCTCTTTACGGAAAATATAAAACCGCCGCTGCCGCGAACGGCGCGCCGGTTGGATTTAATTCCCGATATGCCATACTACCCTCCTCGTTACCTCAATTAAATAATATACCTAAACGGCCTTCCTTGTCAAGGGAATTTTTCAACGTGAAAAAGCCGCCCGAGCGGGCGGCCGAAGTAGGGGCGACTGGCCAGTCGCCCCTACCATCCTCGTTGCCTACCCCGAATAATATGCCCATATAATACTACCCCTCAAGGGGTTTATTTAAAAAGAAAGGCCACCCCCGCGGGCGGCCTTTAAAACTCGAAAACGGTTTACCCTATTTCATCTTCTCGCCGCATTCGGGGCAGAACTTGTCCGCTTCGTCCATGGCCTCGCCGCACTTCGGGCAGTGACCCGAAACCGGCAGCTCCTTGCCGCACGAGGCGCAGAACGTGGCCTTCGCCGGGTTGTCCGCCCGGCACTCCGGGCAGATGATGAGCGTCTCATCGGGCAGGCCGATTTTATTGCCGCAGCTCGGGCAGAAGTTGGAACCGGTCGGCATCGGCTGGTTGCACTTGGGGCAGGGCTGCTCGGTGGTGGTGCGCATCGCGCCTCCCATCATCTGCGCCATGGACATGCCCATGCCCAGGCCCACGCCCATACCCATACCCTCGCCGGCGCCGCCGCCGGTCTGCTCCGCGGCCTTCTCCACCGCCCGCGCGGCTTTGAAGCGATAGTACTGGTTGAGGTCGCCGACCGCGGCCATGCCGGTCCGCTCGTCGATTACCTTCTGGACCTCGGGGGGCGGCGTTATGGCGTTGACGTAGAAGTCCGTGATTTCCAGGCCGTACTTGCCGAAGTCGTCGCGGACGCGGCTCTTCATCGCGGCGCCCAGTTCGTCGTACTTGGAAGCGAGGTCGAGCACCGTCGTCAGGACCTCGCCCAGCACGTCCTGCATGCGCGAGACGATCATCGCGCGGAGGAACCCCTCGACGTCGCGCGTCTCCAGCCGGCCCTCGGTACCCACGACCTTATTGACGAAGAACATCGGATCCGTAACGCGGATGGAGAAGATGCCGAAGGAGCGGAGGCGGACCATCGCCAGGTCCTTGTCGCGGAAGATGATGGGCTCCGCGGTGCCCCATTTCAGGTCGCGGATGGGACGCTTATTTACGAAATATACCTCGGTCTTGAAGGGGCTGCCGTCGGTGATGTGCTTACCGACGAAGTCGATGAGCAGCGGAACGTTGCCGGTGGTGAGGGTGTGGCGGCCGGCGTCGAAGACGTCGTAGCCCTTGCCGTCGCGGAAGAATACGGCCCACTGGTTTTCGCGCACGACGAGCTGGCTGCCGAGTTTGATCTCGCCCGAGCCGACCGCGGGCCAACGCTGCACGATGGCGTCGGGGCCCATGTCCATAGACTCGATAACGTCGAATATGGCCACTTAGCTCACCCCCAGGATGGTATCTTTGCGCTTGTCCAGTTTATCCTCGAACGCGCGGAGCTCCGCTTTGAGCTCGTCGAGGGGTTTTTTGACGTCGTCGCCCGCGGCCGCGACGGCCTCGGCCTTCGCCAGGATGCCGTCGACGGCCTTCGCCAGCTCCTCGTCGTACTCGTAAAGGCGGTCGAGGGCCTCCTCGTCCACGCGCGCGGCGTCGAAGAAGCCGGCGTAGCCGTACGACGCGAACGCCAACCGGTCTACGACGGTCTCGAAGATGAGGTCGACGCGGTCGACGTCGTCGAGGTTATCCAGCTTCGCCTCGTCGACGAGCCTGTCGCGGACGTCGCGGAGCTTGTCGCGGCCGCCCCGCAACCGGCCGGCGAGGTGTTCGCGCAAGAGCTTGTCGGCCTCGCGCCTGGTCTCCTTTTCGGCGTAGCCGCGATACCCCGGGACGTACTTCATCATCCAATCGATTATGCCCCGGCGCTTCCCGGCCACTTCGTCCCGATAGTCCATAGCGTACGCTCCCGCGTTGAAGTAATACGTATTCCGTGCGGCGTCCTTTTTTTAGATTTGACGACCACCTTTCAGCGTCGGATTTTCGCTTACATATCGCCCGCTAAAAGGCGTTAAATTCAGACCAATTCTTTCGCCAACGCCACGCGCCGACGCCCCGGCTTCATGCCGAACGAAGCAGCCAGTTCGGCCGCGGCCACGTTCTCTTCTGGGACCTCGCACTCGACTACGCGGGCGCCCCCCTCCCGCAAGACGTGCAGCGCATGCTTTAAAAGCTTCAGCGCCAGGCCGCGGCGGCGGGCTTCGGGCCGCGTCCCGACGTGCTGCATATAGGGATTGCCCTCGCGGTCGGTCGTGAACAGGAACGCCAGTATGCGGTTGTTTTCCGCATAGGCCAAAGAAGCCCACGGGCCCCACTGGGACTGCGTGACGAGCGCGTGCAGGTCGTCCTGCGTGCGCGGCATCTCGGGGAAACACTCGTTGAAAGCGCCCGTAACTTCGCTCAGCGGCACGTTGACAAGCGGGACGATATGTTCGTCTTCGGGCGCCTCCATCGGCTCGTCGCCCCGCACCCACGACACGGTCCTACCCACTTCCTTCAAGCCGAAGTCTTTGGCGAACCGGATAAACCGCGCGTCCTCTTCCGGCATTTCCGGCGCGTAAAGCCGCTTAAGGCCCAGCGCCCGGGCGTTCGCTTCCCAAGCCTCCAACAACGCCCGCCCGACGCCGACGCCTTGCGCGCGCTCATCTACGGCGATAAGGCAAATCGTCGCGCTTCCCTCCTCCCGGTAATTATGGAAGACGAGCGAGCCGCGGACTTCGGCCCCCACTTCCGCCACCGACGAGCCCTCTCGGCACGCGCGCGGGTGAAGGAACGCCATGCGCTGGAGCTCGAGGCTGCCGGCCGGCCACCCGGGGGGCGCGGACTCGGGTCTGTTATTTTGGACCAGCTGCCAAACGGCGCGGAGGTCGCTCTGCTCCATTGGCCTGACGTTGACCGCTTCCATAGCCAGCCTCGCTTTTGATGCCCACTATTTAAATCAGGATACAATAATATATTAACCGGGGCGCCGCAAGGCCAAAAGAACGGCCCGGCATTTTCTTGCTGCATAACTGCAAAGGGTACGCCAAGAGAATTTCGCGTCATACCCGCATAACCTAAAGCGGTTTATATATAACTCATATAAAAAAGCCCCACTTTAAACGCGGGGCCAAGACGGTAATTTAAACCCGTCGACATTAAGCTTGTTATACGATTTTCCCAGGCTCTTAAGTATTCCCCTATTAGCAATAATAATCGGCCGTTAATAATCCAATATAAAAATTTGGTAACCTTCGCCTGGGTATCGGAAATCGGTATTGACGTAGCCCTCGGCCATAACCTTACATTTGGAATCAAATTTATAGTAATAGTATTTAGTCTCCTCGTTTTCCACTCTACAAAAGCCGTAGAAAGCATCGTCGTTAGGGTCGTAAGTAACGACGCCGTCTATATTATTCGAGAGTTTTTTAGATTTGGAAATACTACCCGAAGCCGAGCAATAATAAAAATACTCCGAATGAGGCGTTCCTCCCACGCCGCCCGAAGCGTCAGCCGTCAAATGCACGGTGGGGTAGAATTTCTCGCCGACTTCGAGGACCCGTTTACCGGCCCCGTCGAACTTCCATACGGTCCCACTTTGCCAATTAACCCACAAGTTTTTACCGCCTCCCGGGGCAAGGTCTTGGGCCGGGAGGGTCGAACCCCAGCTACCGAAAATAGGCGTCTCCGCGAGTATCTTCCCGGATTCAGACAACCTTATACCCTTATTATGATACCAACCGCTCTTCTCCTCTACCTGGACCCAAAGAGAACCGTCCGCGTTAGCGCTCGTAGGTTTACTTAAAGCGTCGCAAAAAAGGTAACCCAGTTCAGGAAGAGCGACGGTCGTTAATATTTTACATTTAGAATTAAGCAGCCGAACTTTGGACCCGGCACGCGACGAACTCGTGACCCACGCCCGCCCTCCGCCATAAGGGGTACAACTGAGGTCCGAGATCATATCGTCCGTAAAACTTACTTCCGCTATTTTGCTGAGGTTCAAATCAAAAGTATAAACTTTATACTTATCATTTTTGCACCAACCTAAAACCCAAATCAAACGGTTTTCTCTATCGAACTCGAGTACTGTTATTTTAAACACGTCGAGTTCAACGGACTGTTTCTCCCGGAATTGTTCGTCATAAATTAATAAATCGTTCCAGTAACCCACGACGAAGTAAGCCGGCCCTACGCCGCCGCCCGGGCCGCCAGGTCCTTCCCCGTTTTCGTCTCCGCAAGATATGAATAAAAGCCCGGCGGTTATTGACGCGCCTATAACCCAATTTTTAATAATCCCGTTCACTTTATGCCTCCTTATACAAAAATCATTGCGTAAAGACCTTTTCCTTTTTTACATAACATAGTCTCAATTCGAAATCAAGGCTTTTTTGCCTTCACTAATAAAAAAAATAAATCCCTAAATTCGGCATTACATAAAGCACCTTAAATAAGAGCTTTTGCCGCCAACAAGTTTCACCGGGGCACCGGTTTGTACCACGTTATGCTACTTAGCGCCTTGTCCGAGGCTTGATAGCTGTCGCCGTCGCCCGCGCTCGCGACCAGGAATATGACGAAGCGCGATTTGGCCGGGTACGCCCACCAATCCTCTATAGCGCCGTACGGGATCCTCAACGTCGTACCGTACACCGGGTTCCGGAAATTCGAATAGACTTCGCCGGTGCCCGGCGCCGTAAAGCGGTCCACCCGGTCGGCGGGAACGAGGAACACGACGCACCCGCCCGCGGCGCCTTCCACCGGTTCCCAGGACACCTCGAGCGCGTCGACGCCGGTATCGAGCACCAAGGCCGGGGGCGGCTCGAGCTTCCGGAGCGCCAACCCGGGCGACTCCGCCGCCGTCACCCGAACGCGGTTGCCCCGGCGGTCTTCCGCCCAAACCGTCACTTCGCCTCCCGCCAGCGCGGGGAGCTCGTCGCCGACGTATTCGCGGCTGAAGGTGAAGACGCCGTCGCCCGCGGCGGCGTCCGGCGGCCCGCCGTCGTCGGCGAGCTCGACCTCCTCGCCTCCCGGGAGTACGGCCCATACGCGCTCCAGGTCCAAGTCCCGGTCGCGCGCCGCCGCGGATATCGTGAGCACCGCGCGCGCCTCGCCCCCCGGGCCCGCGGCGAAGTTGTGGAGGCGCGCGTTGGCCGACGACAACGACGGCCCGTACGTCAGCCGGATATCGACGTCTCGAGCCGAAGCCGTCGAAACGTCGACGATACCGGCGCCCACGCCCCCCGGCTCGCCCTTCCGCCACCGGCCGTTCTCGTCCTCGTCGAGGGTGGCCGCGACGACGTACCTCCCGGCGGCCAGGTCCTCCAACTTGAACCGCCCGGTCTTATCGGCGACGGCGATGGCACGGGGCGCGTCTCCGTTTTCTACGGTGGCGGTTAATAACGCCCCCTCCGCCGGCAACATCTCGAACCCAACCGTACCCTCGATGGTGCGCGCGGGTTTGGGCGGGTCCGTTACTTCGAACGGCAACTCGAAGAAGTCCCCCCAGTTACCGGCGGCGTCTCTAGCTTGGACGTACGCGACGTGCCTTCCCTTCTTCTTAACGCCCGCCCGGGGGAGGTCGGACACGTAGCGCTCGCCCGTCGCAACCGGGCTCGTATTCCAGTCGGCGCCCAAGGCGTACAACGCAACGCCGGTCCCGTCGGACCATATCTCGTCGAAGAAGACTTCGGCGCCGGCGACGAACGAGCCCGCCGCGTCGGCGAAGGACGCGCGAACGTAGCACGCCGGTTGGCCTCCCGTCGGGTCCGGCGACAGAAGCGCCTCCGTCACCTCGGGGCCCTCTACGTCGGCGCGGCTAAGCACGACTTCCAAGTTCTCGAGCTTTTCACCGCCGAGAATAGTCGGCAAGGCCGCGGCCTTCCCGGCCGAGAAGCCGTAACCGCCGACGAACTCGGCGACGCCGTCGCCGTCTTCGTCGGTTGCGGCGACCAAATAATAACTCGCCTGCGATTCCGAATTCGGCGGCACGCCGCGCATAACGAAATCGCCGTCTTCGCCCGCCCGGGCATAGCCGACGAGCCGCGCGCCCTCCGCGACCGGGTCCGGCGAAAGCGACAGCCTGACCTCGACGCCGGCCGGCGAAACGCCCTCCTCGAGGATGCTGACACGGCCCGAAATTAACGCCTCCTCCGTATCCTCGAGCGTAACGAACGTGAACCGGCTCTCGCGGTAGAGCGTGTTGCCGGCGAGGTCGGTCGCGTTGTCCTTGGCGACCACGGTATAGCGCGTCGCGTAGTCGAGCCGGCGCCCGGGCCGGAAGCGGAGGAGTTGTTCCTCGAAGCCCCCCTCGCCGGAGAGCTCCGCGCCCAGGTCGTCGTAGAGCTCCAGCGCGTCGGCGACGTCGGCCACGGGCGCCATAACGTCGGTGAACTCGACCGTTATCTCGGGAAACAGGCCCACTTGTTCGGCGCCGTCCGCCGGGAAAGTCGCCGCCACGGCCGGAGGCTTATCGTCTTTTCTTTCCGACCCTTTAAAAGTTTTCCTGTTGTAGCGTTCGATGCGGTTGCCGCCCGAGGCGTCGGCGACGTTACGCGCGACCAGCGTATACTTAACGCCGGCCTGCTGGTCGGCGGTAATCAACGTTACCAGGTCGGCCCGGGTTACGACCGCGGCCTCCACGTCCAGCGCCCCGCCGGCCTCGTCCACGACGGAATAATTGCCGGATTCCCGCACCGTCGTCGCATCCATCCCCTCGGAGAAGTAAATCTCGAGGTGGTTGGCGTCCACGGTTTCGACCTTCTTGAGCCGCGGCGGCTCGTCGTCCCCGACGCGCTCGCGACCGGGCGGGACGCCGACGCGGGCGCAGCCGGCCAATAGGCACGCCGACGATACGGCGGCGACGTACGCGTAACGGTTCATCTCGCGTCCGGCTCCGGTTGACACGACGGGCAATAATATGTGCTCCGGCCGGGAGGCCAGCGCAACCGTTTAATCGGCGAGCCGCATTTACGGCAGGGCCGACCCTCGCGGCCGTAGACGGCGAGGGAGTTGCCGAAATCGCCGCTCGCCCCCGTCGGCGTGACGTAGTCGCGAAAGCTAGTACCGCAAGCCTTTACTGCTTTCTTGAGTACGCTTTGCGTGGCGCGGTGCACGCGGCGCAACCGTTCGGCCGAGAGGTCGACCGGCCTCGCTTTGGGGTTGACGCCGGCGCGGTGGAGGACCTCGTCCGCGTAGATGTTGCCGACGCCGGCGATTACCCTCTGGTTCAACAACAACGGCTTGAAAGCGCCGCGGCGCAACGCGAGGCGCGCGCGGAACTCGGGCCAGGAAACGTCGAGGGCGTCGGGTCCCAACCTGCCGTCGCACCAGCGCGCGACCTCGGCCGCGGGCGCGAGCATCGTCGTCGCGACGCGGGAAGGCGTCAGGCGCCCCAGCCGCCGCGGGTCAACGTAAAGCAAGTCCAATCCTTCGAATTTTAAAATAATGTGAGCATGCTTCGGCATAGGGCCGTTCGGGCGGCGGCGAAGTTGGCCGCTCATCCCGAGCGATACCAAGAACGTGGTCCCGTCGTCGAAGTGGACGAGGACCTTCTTGCCCCGGCGGCCTACGGCGGCTACGCGCGCGCCGACGGGGTACTTCCCCCGCCGTTCGCATATACCTTTCGTAAAACTCCGCGCGCCCAGCAGACGCCGGCCTCGTATCAACGACTCGAGGCCGCGGGCGATGGTCTCGGCTTCGGGGAGTTCGGGCATTTACTTCCTGTCTCCCCGCAACTTCCCCACCAGGAAGCTCAAGCCGTCGAACATCTCACGCTCGACGTATTCCTTCAAACCGGCCGCTATTTCGGCGGGCGCCGCCGGGTTGTCGAACAACGCCGTCCCCACCTGGACCGCCCGGGCGCCGGCGAGGATATAGGCCGCGGCCGCTCGCCAGCCGTCGACGCCGCCGGAGGCGATAATGTCGGCGCCGGTCTCCTCGTAAACGAGGTGGACGAGCCGTAAGTTTATGGGCCTGACGGCCGGGCCGGAAAGGCCGCCGTAGACGTTCCCCAGGACGGCGCGACGCCGGTCCACGTCCACCGCCATCGCCGGGACGGTATTGGCTATGGTGAGGGCGTCCGCGCCGCCGTCGAGCACGGCCCGGGCGACGGCGACTATATCGGTTACCATCGGCGCGAGCTTGACCCACAGCGGCTTCCCCGCGACGTCGCGGCAATCGCGCACCAGCTCGCGGAGCCCTTCCGCGTCGGCGCAGAACGCCATCCCCCCGGCGCCGACGTTGGGACAAGACACGTTCAGCTCGAGCGCGTCGACGCGCTTCTCGGCCGCCAGCGCCGCGCAGACGTCGCGGTACTCGTCCCGGTCCCTGCCCACGACGTTGGCGACGACCTTGCACGGAAGGCCGCCGAGGGCCGGGAGCTTTTCGCGAACCAAGGCGCCGAGGCCGACGTTCTCCAACCCCACGGCGTTGATTACGCCGGCCGGCGCCTCCGCCACGCGCGGCGGCGCGTTGCCCGGCCAGGGCTCGAGCGAAACGCCCTTCAATACCACGGCGCCCACGGCGTCGAGGTCTACGAGCCCGAGCCACTCGTCGCCGTAACCGGCGCAACCCGACGCGAGGATGACGGGCGTCGCGAGCTCGAGGCCGCCGGCTTCGATTCGGATATCGGCGCTCAAATTTCGTCTCCGAGGCGGTCCCAGTCGACCGCGGTCGCGTCGACGAGGGGCCCCTCCTCGCAGACGGCCACGTACGAGCCGGCCGGCTCGCGGGCGGGTACGACGCAAGAACGGCACGCACCGACGCCGCACGCCATCCGCTCTTCCATAAGGGCGTACCACTGCGCGTCGTCGCCGAGCACCTTGCGGAGGGCGGCGTACATCGCCCGGGGGCCGCAGGCTATCACGGCCTTAGCGTAGCGAGGTAAATCCTCTTCCAACGCCCTCGACAGCAATTTCGTTCCCGTCGAGGGGACTCCCGGGATGTACTCGATTGCCAAACCTTTCAGGCCGCCGGAGCCGTCCTCGGTTACGAAGGTCGCATCGACGTTCAACTCGCCGATTTGGCGCTTCGCGTGCAATTGAGCCGCGGTCCGCGCGCCGTATACCAGCTCGGCCTTGCGCCCCGACCGCGCCGCCGTCGCCAACGCGAAGAACAACCCCGCGATGCCTATCCCGCCCGCGACGAAGACGGAACCCCCGGGGGCGTCGAACCCGCGGCCGAACGGGCCCGCAAGGTCGCAACCCTCGCCCGGGGCCAGGCAGCAAAGCCGCCCGGTCCCTTCGCCGACGGGCCTTATTAATAATTCGATCTCGTCGCCGCCGGCGTCGAAGACCGAGAGCGGCCTACGCAGTAGGAATCCCGCGGCCGGGACCTTGGCTAGGACGAACTGGAAAGGCCGCGCGGCGGCGGCTATGCGGGGCGCGCCGAGACGAAGGAGACGGGCGTCGCCGTCGGCGTCGTTGCCGATAACGGTCGCGATTTCCCGCACGTGCGTCATAAGTTACGTCCGCGCCCGGTAGAGCATCCCCAAACCAATCACGCCGAATATGGCGTCGGGGAGGAAGGCCGCCAGGAAGGGCGGCAGCGTCCCGTTCTGGCCGAAGGCCCGGCCTACCGCCAGCGCGCCCCACAACATAAAACCAAGGAGGATCGCCAGGCCGAAGCCGTACGCCAGGCCGGCGCGATGGCTCTGCAGCGCCAGCGGCGCCCCCAGGAAGATGACGATGAAGTTTGCCAAGGGGACCGATATTTTTAAATAGAGTTCGACCCGCTCCTTCGTAGCGCCTACGCCCGACGACTCCAAGTTGGAGATGTACGTTGTGAGCTCCTTAAACTTCATCGCTTCGGGGCTTTTTTCTTCGCGCATGAAGTCGGCCGGCGTCTCCGGGACGTCGAAATACTCCTTGTCGAAATACGATATGGAAATGTCGCCCGTTGCCCGGAAAGTGCGCACCGAGCCGTTGCGGAACTGCCACCGGTCGCCCCGCCACACCGCCTCCCGGGCGACGATTAGGCGGCGGAGCTCCCCCGCCTCCGACTTCTCGATGATGCGGATGTCGCGCATCTGGCTGCGTATGCCGTCGAAGACGCGGACGTAATAAAAGCGCCCCTCCTTGCCGCGGTAGGCCAGGTTGATGCGGCGGATGGTTTTCAACAACGGCAACCTCTTCACGTAAACGGTTTCGATCTCCTCTTTACGGGTATCGGCGTACGGCACCACGGTTTCGCCGAAGACGAATACCGCCCCGCTTATGGCCAGGCCGAGCACGATAACCGGTAATATTATCCGCCGCAGGCTGAGCCCCGCGGCGGTCATAGCCGTGATTTCGAGGTTGCGCGACAGCGTCCCCAACGAAAACAGGACCCCCAGCAGGACCGCGATGGGGTTCATCCATTTAACGATGTACGGTATCATGAAGAGGTAGTATTTAACGACGACGCCCATAGGCACGTCGTACTCGAGGAACCTCGAGACCTTCTCGAAGAGGTTCACGACCAGGAAGATCACGACGAAGGCCAGCAGCGCGGTGAACCACATCCGAAAGAATTCGAGCGACAGGTAGCGGTCGAGTATGCGGGGCCCTATCTTCACCGGCTACCCTCCGGCGCGGAGCGGGCTTCATCCTCGCGCGCCCAGCGCGGCCGCCGCTTTTTCAAAACCCTTCGGACCACGGGCCACCGCCGGACGTCGAGGAATCGGAGGAACGCGAACGACACCATACCGCGGACCGCGCGCGTCAAGAGCCAGGCGCCGAACGCCGTGAGCAGGATGTTGGGGAGCCACATCGCCAGGAAGGGCGGCATCATGCCCCGGTCGCCGAAGGCCTCGCCGGCGAGGAGCATAATGTAATACAAGAGGAAGAAGCCGATGGAAAAGCTGAACCCCGCGCCCTTGCCGCCGCGACGGATGATTACGCCCATCGGCGCCCCCACCAGGACCAACGCCGCGCACGCGAACGGTATGGCGGTCTTCTTGTAGATCTCGACCAGGTACTCGTTCCTGCGGCGCTCGAGCAACTCCATCTGCTGCAGCTGGTATTTTTCCTCGACGAACGTAGCCGTCCCCTCCGCGCGCGTCATCGCGATCCCCTCGGCCAGCTTGTTTACCGCGGCGCGCATCTCGGTCGTCGTCATCTCGCGGTCGCCCTTGGCGGCGTGGGCGGTGCGGACCAGCTCCGACTCGAACTCCAGGTTGACGACCTGCTTGTCGAACCGGAGTCGCCGGTAGGTATCGGGGGCGTCGGACGAGACCTCGTGCATCTCGCCGTCGTAGAGCTCCAGGACGACGAGGCCGCGCACGTTGCGGGAGGCGACGCGGCCGCGGTCGGCCACGATCGTGCTTTTAAGGCGGCCCCCCTCCATCTGGAATATGGTGACGTTGCGCATCTCGCCCGTCCGGTCGTCCATCTTCTCGATGTACAGCTCGTAGCCGGGGAAGTCCTGGATGAAGACGCGCTCCTTGAGCTCGAGGTCGGGACGCTTCATCCCGATGGAGAGCATGAGGTCCTTGAAGCGCAGATTGGAGGCGGGGACGACGCGGTCGATGAAGAGGTACATCCCCACCGCCATCGCGAGGCCCGCGATGAGTACCGGCCAGACAAGCCGATAGAGGCTCACGCCGGCGCTCTTGAGGGCCGTTATCTCGTTGTCGGAGGACAGGCGGCCGAAGGCCATAAGCGACGCCACCATCACCGCCATCGGGATCGTCATCGCCAAAAGCGACGGTAAAAAGTAGGAGAAGAGCTCGCCCACCGTCAACACGTCCACGCCCTTCGAGATGATGAGCTCCATCATCTTGAAGATGCGCGCGAGGAGCAAGACGAACGTCGCCGTAAAGACGGCGAAGACGAAAGGCCCGACGTGCTCGGCCAGAACGTATCGATGGAGGATTTTCATAAACGGCGCCTAATCGGCGAAGTATACAATAAAGCCGCGGCTCCGTAAAGGTCAAAGGCCGCGGCCTTACGTTTCACCCGAATTTTAGTTATTGAAACAACGCCTTAACCTTACCGAGGGAGGCGGGCGTCACGGCCGGGTTAGCTTCGCGGAAGTACTGCACCCGGTCATTTCTTAACTGATCGGCAACGTAAACGCGACCGCTAGAAGCGATAGCGATTCCGTCGGGATTTTTAAACTGGCCGCCGCCCGTTCGTAATAAAACGGGCCGACCTGAAGGCCGGCCCGTACTTTTATTCGCGGACAAGGGGCTTAAGCCCCTTGCCGTGGGCGACTGGCCCCTCGCCCCTACCTAAACAACGCCTTCACGCGGCCGAGGGAGGCGGGCGCTACGCCGACGTATCGGTCGTAGAAATATTGGATGCGGGCGTATACATATTCGACAGTGTAAACGTACGCGCCGTCCGGCGTAACTGCGACGCCCGCGAGGCCATTAAATTGGCCGTTGCCCGAGCCGTACGAGCCCCACTTGCCGAGGAAGCTCCCGCTCGAGGCGAAGTATTGAATGCGGAAGTTGTTACGGTCGGCGACGAAGACGTTACCGCTCGAGGGGGTAACTGCGATGCCCCAGGGCATATTAAATTGGCCGTCGCCCGAGCCTAACGAGCCCCACTTGCCCAGGAAGGAGCCCGTCAAGGTGAAGTATTGGATGCGGTGGTTGTCACTATCGACTACGTATACGTTACCGCTCGAGGGGGTAACTGCGATGCCCCAGGGCATATTAAATTGGCCGTCGCCCGAGCCGGCCGAGCCCCACTTGCCGAGGTAGCTCCCGCTCGAGGTGAAGTACTTACTGGACGCGGTGGTTGCCCATGTCGGTCACGTATGCGTTACCGTTCGAAGCGACCGCAACGCAGGTGGAGCTTATGAATTGGCCGTTGCCCGAGCCGCCCGAGCCCCACTTGCCGAGGAAGGAGCCTGTCGGGGTGAAGTATTGGACGCGGTTGTTGCCACTATCGGCGACGTAGACGTGATTGGTATTCGGGTTAACTGCGACGCCCAACGGCGCGTTAAATTGACCGTTGCCCGAGCCGCTCGAGCCCCACTTGCCGAGGAACGAGCCTGTCGAAGTGAAGTATTGGATGCGGTAGTTGCCAGTATCGGCGACGTAGACGTTACCGCTCGACGCAACCCCGACGCCGTGGGGCATAGTAAATTGGCCGTTGCCGGAGCCGCTCGAGCCCCACTTACCCGCGTATTCGTACGCCGCGCCGGCGGCGCCGGCGAGGAAAAACGCCGCGGTAATCAGTATTAGTCCCTTAGCCTTCATAACTAACCTCCGAGGTGACGTTGCGTGGCCCAAAATTATGGCACTTTCTTTATATTATATATCACATTGTAGCCGCCGAGGCAAACGAAAAGGCCGCGGCTCAGCGTTTCACTATAATTTAATCGGACCACATCTTTACAGAGAACCGTCTTTGTGCTCGCAAATCAAAACCGCCTGTTAATAGTACGCCCATAACAAAACCCTCTATCCTACAAAATTTAAATCCCCCCGACGAAATAATCCCGAAAAAACCGAAAATTACTTCGTAATATACTTGACTTTATATATCATATATAATATAATTAAAAAGTGGGCTTTTATGAGAAAAACCTTAATACCGCTCCTTTTGCTCTGGGCCGTCGGCGCGTGCAAAGGGGGCGATATGGCGCTGGATAAAGGCGGAGGCGTATACGCGCCGGAGTTCCCGGCGTACGGCGCGGAGCGGTGGCTCAACTCGCCGCCGCTGACGATGGAAGAGCTGCGCGGCCGCGTCGTCGTCGTCGACTTTTGGGAATATACCTGCGTCAACTGCGTACGCACGCTGCCGTACGTCACGGAGTGGCATCGGCGGTACGCCGACTACGGCGTCGTAATCGTCGGCGTGCATACCCCGGAGTTCTCCTTCGGCCGGGACCGCGCCAACGTCGCCCGGGCGGTGGAGGAGTCCGGCATCGAGTATCCGGTCGTCCTCGACAGCGACTACGAAATTTGGCGCGCGTACACCAACAGCTATTGGCCTCGCAAATATATCGTAAGCCGCGACGGTAAAATCATCTACAACCACGTCGGCGAGGGCGGCTACGCCGAGACCGAGGAGCTCCTGCAAAAACTCGTTCGCGAGGAGTACCCGGACGCGGAGCTGCCGCCGGTAATGGCGCCGGCTCGAGCCGCGGACGCGCCGGGCGCCCTCTGCTACCCCCGCACGCCCGAGCTTTACTGCGGCTACGGCCGCGGCCGGTACGGGAACGTGGAGCCGGTCGCGCGGGACGAAGCGCGCTCGTACGCCGACGAGGACGAACACGTCGAAGGTCGGCTATACCTAAGCGGGAAATGGCGCCTGGGCGAAGAACAGGCGACGTTCGAAGGCGAAAATAACGCGCCGGCCGAGAATTACCTCTTGTTACCTTATAAAGCCAACGAGATAAACGCCGTTATGGCGGCGCCGCCGGGCGAAACGGCGCGCGTCTACGTATACAGGGACGGCGAGCCGCTCGCGGAAAGCGATGCCGGCGCCGACGTCGCCTTCGACGACGGCCGGGCGTACGTCGACGTCTCCGTGGGCAAGATGTACCGGCTGCTCGACGCCGAGAAGTACGACGCCGGCGAGTTATCGCTGCATCCGACGCGGCCGGGCGTCTCTTTGTACGCTTTCACGTTCGGGTCTTGTGTCGCGAACCCTTAATCTCCTTTCTCCCTCCTGAACGAAGGCCGCCCGGAAGGGCGGCCTTTTATATTCTCGCGCCGACGATTATCGGAACAACGCCTTAACCCTCCCCAACGACGCCGGGACCACCGCCGGGTTACCACATTCGAAGTACTGGACGCGGGCATTACGGAGGTCCGCGACGTAAACCCGCGCGTCCGAGGGGAACGCCGCGGCCACCGGGTCCGTGAACTCGCCCGGGCCCTCGCCCCGCTGTCCCCACTCGCCCACGTAACTCCCGGTCGGCGTGAAGAACTGCATGCGGTGGCGGTCCGTTACGAAGACGTACGGCCGCGGCGAGACCGCTATCCCCACCGGCAGCGTGAACTGGCCCGCGGCGGTCCCGTACGAACCCCACTTCCCGAGGAAGCTGCCGGCCGCGGTGAAGTACTGGACGCGGCGGTTGGTGCTGTCCGCGACGTAGACGCGGCCGTTGGGGGCGACGGCGACGCCCCGCGGAAAGAGGAACTTGCCGTCGCCGGTCCCGGTGGAGCCCCATTTGGCCAGAAAGCTCCCCGCGGCGTTGAAGCGCTGGACGCGGTTGTTGCCGGCGTCGACCACGTAGACGGTCCCGTTCGGCGCGACGGCCACCCCCTCGGGATATCTGAACCGACCGTCGGCGGTCCCCTCCGCGCCCCACTTGCCGAGGAAGCTGCCGCTGGAGGTGAAGTATTGGACGCGGTGGTTGAACGAGTCGACGACGTAGAGGTTCCCGCTCGGGGCGGCGGCGATGCCGAGCGGGTTCTTAAACTCGCCGTCGCCGGCCCCGGCCGTGCCCCACTCGCCGCGGTAGCTTCCGGTCGCCGTGAAGTGCTGGACGCGGTTGTTGCCGGAGTCGACGACGTAGACGACGTCGCCGGCGCCGACGGCCACGCCGGTCGGGAATATGAACTGACCCTGGCCGGAGCCTTCCGTACCCCACTGCCCCTCGTAGACGTACCGGGGCGGCGAGGCC
>DATKVX010000045.1 GCA_035529855.1 bacterium | reverse complement strand
GGTAGTGACGGCGGCGATCGAACGAAAAAAAGAACGCGAGCAGCAGAGCGAGGAATACGAGTACAAACTCGACGTCGAGACGAAGGAAGCCGAGCGTAAACGCATCGAGGCGAGAGGCATCCGCGACTACCAGATCACGGTTTCCCAGGGCATCTCGCCGATCCTCATCCAATGGAAAGGCATCGAGGCGGCAGAGAAGTTGGCCGAGTCGCCGAACTCGAAAATTATCATCTTCGGCGATAGTAAGATCCCGGTTATACTCGGCGGCCAGTAAAAAAGACGGTACGCGACGAAGCCCGGGCCCCGGCCCGGGCTTTCCTTTCGGGGACGCCGGCCGGCGAGCTGACCGGCAGTTCACGTTTTCGGCCTTGACATGGTTTGGCGATTTGGTTATAATACCAAATAACAAAGGATATCCTATGGACCCTAAAAAGCAAGGCCGTTTCGAGACGCTGGCCCAGGTCATAAAAGCGATGGCTCACCCCACCCGCCTTTTCGTAGTCGACGAGCTTTCGCGCGGGGAGCGGTGCGTCTGCGAGTTGACCGAGATGGTCGGCGCCGACGTCTCGACCGTCTCGAAGCACCTGGCCGTGCTGAAGAACGTCGGCATCGTCGCCGCGGTAAAGCGGGGCTCCCACGTTTTTTATCAGCTTAGGATGGCGTGCGTCCTCAACTTCTTCGGGTGCGTCGAGAGCGTGATAAAGGCGAAGGCGGAGGAAAGCTTGACGCACGTCGAGAGAACCCTCCCGCGCCGACGAAGGTAACGCACATGGATTGGAAAAGAGAATGGAAAATACTTGCGGCCATCGCGGCCGTATTCCTCGGCTTCTTCTACTTGCCCCTCGGGACGCCGCGCTTCGATAACTCCCTGTTCGAAGCGCTGGCGCTCGTTAAATGGTACGCCCGCGAGCACGTTTTATTATGCCTGGTGCCGGCGTTCTTCATCGCCGGCGGCATCTCGGTCTTCGTGAGCCAGGCCTCGGTGATGAAGTACCTCGGCGCCCGGGCCAACAAGGTCATGGCGTACGGCGTCGCGTCCGTCTCCGGCACGGTCCTGGCCGTGTGCTCCTGCACCGTGCTGCCGCTCTTCGCCGGCATTTACAAGATGGGCGCCGGCCTGGGGCCCGCGTCGGCCTTCCTGTATTCGGGCCCGGCCATCAACGTCCTCGCTATTGTACTTACGGCGCGCATACTGGGGCTCGAGATGGGCGTGGCCCGGGCGGTGGGGGCGATCGTCTTCAGCGTCGTCATCGGCCTGGCGATGCACTTCTTCTTCCGCAAGGAGGAAGCCGCCAAGGCGGAGGCGCAGGCCGCGATGCCCGAGGCCGAAGTGGCGCGGCCACTGTGGCAGAACGTGCTCTACTTCGCCACGATGGTCGGCGTCCTCGTCTTCGCGAACTGGGGGAAGCCGGCCACGGAAGCGGGGATCTGGTTCGCCGTGTACTCCCTTAAGTGGTGGTTGGCGTCGGCCTCGGCGTTGGCGCTCGGCGTTATACTTATTCTCTGGTTCGGCGTTAAGTGGTGGAAGGTGGCGCTCGTCGCGGCGCCCGCGGCGGCCTTAGCCGCCTTATTGCCGCGTTACCCGTTGGTCCCGTTTGCCGCCGGCGCGGTCGGCATCTCGCTGGTAACGGCCACCGACAAAGGCGAGACCCGCGATTGGTTCGACGCCACGTGGGGCTTCGCGAAACAAATATTGCCGCTGCTGCTCCTGGGGGTACTCGTCGCGGGCGCGCTGTTGGGGCGACCCGGGCAAGAGGGTCTTATACCGTCGTCGTGGGTGAGCGCGGCGGTAGGCGGCAACTCGCTCCGCGCCAACTTCTTCGCCTCTATAGCCGGCGCTTTTATGTACTTCGCGACGCTGACCGAGGTGCCCATCCTTCAGGGCCTCATCGGCAGCGGGATGGGGAAAGGCCCCGCGCTGGCGCTCTTGCTCGCCGGGCCGGCGCTCTCGCTGCCCAGCATGCTCGTTATACGGAGCGTCATCGGCACGAAGAAGACGGTTGTTTTTATTCTATTGGTGGTTATAATGGCGACCGTTACGGGCTTGATATACGGCGCGTTGTTCGGTTAGGAGGTTCGGCGTGAAAAGGATACAGATTTTGGGGACGGGTTGTCCCAAGTGCAAGAAGCTCGCGGAGAACGCCGAGGCCGCGGCTCGAGAGCTCGGCCTGGAGTGCGAGGTCGAAAAGATTACGGACATCGAGGCCATCATGGCCTTCAACGTTATGATGACGCCTGCTTTGGCCGTCGACGGGGAAGTGAAGGCCGTCGGCAAGGTGCCGTCCAAGGACGAAATAAAGGAGATACTCTCTGAATGAAACCTAAGACGATATTGACGGTCGTTATCCTGGCCTTCGTCGCCGTGGCCGTCGGGTACCTGGTCGTAAAGGAAGTGCGCCAGGCGAAAGCGCCCGAGGTAGCGCGGGAAGGGGTCTCGGACCCCGCTCCCGTCGCGACCGGCGAGCAAGAATTGGAAACCGGCGGAACCGAAACGGCAGCCGCGCCGGCGACGGCCGTCGCCTCCGGCGGCGTTGCGTCGGACGAGGGGACTACGCCGCCCGCCTCTAACCACAAGGTCGTCGTTACTTACTATTATACGTCGAAGCGTTGACTATCTTGCTTGAAGATCGAGAGTTTCTCGAGAGAAGCGGTCGAAACCGGGTTTAGCAACGAGTTGAAGGACGGTAAGGTGGTCTGGGGCCTCGTTAACCTCGACGAGCCCGCTAACAAGCATTACATAGACGACTACCAGCTTTACGCCAAGTCGGTTATCGTCTCGGACGTCCGCGACGGCGAGGAGGTCCGCTGGAAGAACCTTACGAGGGTGTGGCAGCTAACGAACGATGAAAGGGCGTTCATAAAGTACATCCGGGACGAGGTCCGCGAATACCTGGAGGCCGGCTAGTGGCCCCGGTTCTTTTGGGCGCGGCGTCGGCGCTGTGGCTCGGGATACTGACGGCGATAAGCCCGTGCCCGATGGCCACCAACGTCGCCGCCATCTCCTATATCGGCAAGCGGCTGGGCAGCCCGCGCCAGGTATTGTTGGGCGGCGTCCTGTACACCGTCGGGCGGACAGTGGCGTACGTCGGCCTGGCGGTGCTGATACTCGCCGGCCTGCAGTCCATACCGCGCGTCTCGACCTTCCTCCAGGAATATATGAACAAGGTGTTGGGGCCGGTCCTCATCGTCGTCGGCCTGTTCCTGCTCGAGCTCATCAAGTTCGGCGGCGGCGGCCCGGGCGTGGGCGAGAGACTCGGCAAGAAGGTCGAGGGGTGGGGGTTGGCCGGCGCGCTGGCGCTGGGCGTCATCTTCGCGCTGTCGTTCTGCCCGATATCGGCGGCGCTATTCTTCGGCAGCCTCATATCGCTGGCGGTGAAGTACGACTCGCGGGTGCTGCTTCCCGGCGTCTTCGGCGTAGGAACCGCGCTGCCGGTTTTCGCCTTCGCGGTGATAATCGGCCTGGGGGTCGGCTCGCTGGGCGCGGCGTTCCACAAGCTGCAGAGGTTCGAGTGGTGGGCGCGGCGCGTAACGGGCGTCGTCTTCATCCTCGTCGGCATCTACTACTGTTTGGTGTATATATTCGAGGTATTGTAGGTACCGGTGATTTGGGAACCTTGTTGCGTTCTAACCCGGCCTTGTAGTTAGCCGGCGATAGCCCGAACGGCGAAACGATTGACAAAGGCCGTCGGGCGGGTTATAATTTCGGTGGTGATATTATGGAAGTTAAGGTAGTACTGGTACCGGCGGAAGAGGGCGGGTACACGGTATACATCCCCGCTCTGCCGGGATGTATAAGCGAGGGCGATACGCGCGAGGAGGCGCTCGAGAACATAAAGGAAGCGTTTGCCCTTTACCTCGAGCCGGTAGAAGACGACCTCGTTATAGAGGCCGAGTACGAGCTCGTGGATATAACGTTGTGACGTGCTTGCCGGCGCTGAGCTATCTTGATATAATCCGCGCGTTACGGAAGCGCGGTTTTTTAGTGGTGCGGCGGCGCGGCGGGCATATACGACTCCAGAAGGAGACGGCGGAAGGGCCGGTTAAATTAACGTTACCTGCACATAAGCCGGTTAAAAGAGGGACCCTCCGGCGCGTGATTAAAGACGCCGGCCTAACGCGCGAGGAGTTCCTCGAGTCGCTGTAAGCCGCCGAGAGAAGGCCGGCCCCAAGGCCGGTTTTTTTATATGAGTTGACAACCGCCGGGGGCGGGGTATATTATAGCGACGCCGAGGAGGAATTATGCCGGAGGGTAAAACGACGAAAGCCGTACGAGCATTCCTGAAAGAAGTCAACGACGAGATAGTTACCGGGAGGGCGGCGGAAAGAAGTTACTACCCCGCCGTCGAGCGCCTCGTCGAGGCGTTCGCTCCTAACATTAACGCGCAGATCGAACAAGCCGGCGAGGCGTCCACGCCGGACTTCGGCGTCGAGCGCCGCAAGAACCGCATCGGCGTCATAGAGGTAAAAGAGCCGCGCGTTTCGCTCGCCGAAATAGAAAAGGCCGCGGCGGCGGGGAGGGCGGACCACAACGCCGAGCAATTCAACCGCTACCTCCGCGAGTACGACAACCTCCTTTATACGAATTTATTGGAATGGCGCCGGTACCGGCATCACGCCGCCGAGCCGGT
>DATKVX010000044.1 GCA_035529855.1 bacterium | reverse complement strand
CCTACCCGGGGCCGCGGCGGTGAAGGTGAGCCTGTACGACCTGGCGGGACGCCGGGTGACGACGGTGGTGGACCGGGTGCTGAGCGAAGGCAAGCACGTCGCGGCGCTGGAGGTGGGCGGCATGCCGGCCGGGGTGTACATACTGCGGCTCGAGGTCGGCGGCCGGGTAGCGGCCAAGAGGCTGGCGGTAGTGCACTAGTATTCGACCCAAGGCTATGCCGGGGCGGCCCGAAGGCCGCCCCTTTTTAATTTCGAATAACCGCGCGCGGGTGGCGGCCGGCGTGGGGCGGCCAAGGGCGGAGCTTCCGATTGCGAAGCACGATGCCCGGGGTGGCCGTTTGCCATACGCCGCGTTGCAAAAGCCGACTTTTAGTTTTGACACGTGTATGGCGTTGTGTTAGCATAAACGTTCGGAGCGACTTGCGAAGACTTCGTTGGAGGAAAAAATGTCTGACGATAGCGCCGCACGCGGCAAAAGGCCGACGGCGATATTAGTCGCGGGCCTTGTCGGTTTTTGGCCGGTTTTATTTATCTTGATAATGTGGGCGCTGACGCAGTGGGGCGGTGCCCCGGGCGAATTTTCGCTCGCGCCCCGAGAGACGACGCGCAACGTCGTCGTCCTCATCGTGGCGCTGGCGGCGACGCTGGTGCTGGACGTGGGGACGGTCGTCGTCGGCGTCCGCGCGCTAAAGCGACCGTTCTCCCGGGGCCGAGCCGTGGCCGGCGTCGTCCTGGCCGGCGTCGGCGCTTTGGCGATATTGTTGTTGTTGGGGGCCGGCATCGCGCTGAGCATTATTTTCGGCCGCGGCGGCGACGGTAAGCTGTCGTTGGAGGAGCGCGTAAAGAAATGTCGCTCGAACCAGGAAAAGATCGCGATCATGTTGGGGCCGGAGATGTGGGGTTTCGACCACCCGGACGCGCGGCCCGAGGATTTGAAGGAATTGGATTTATCGCCCGAGGGGGACCTGGTGAAGCCTGAAGACGGGCCGGCGTATACGACGGACCCGGCCGTTTTCGATTGCCCGGCCGACGATGACGAGGGCGACGTCGATTACGCCGTGAGCATAACGCCGGAGGGCGAGATCGAAGTGCGCTGTATCGACCCGGCCGGTATAAAAGAAGGGCACAACCCTTAAAGTAACTTTATGGAAGAGCCGAGGCTAGCGGAGGCCGAGCTGCGGGCTTTCGACGCGGGCGTGTCGCTGGGCGACTACCTCCGCGTCGTGATACGCCGCAAGTGGGCGGTCGTGATAATATTCTTGACGACGGTGGTTTTGGCGACGCTCGTCAGCCTTCGCATGCCCAAGGTGTACCAGACGTCGGTAACGGTAAAGGTGAGCCAACGGGTCGTGGGCCAGACCATACTGCCGACGTTCTATTACGACCCCTTCTTCCTGGAGACCGAGATAGAGATGATTCGCAGCCGCGCGCTCCTGACGACGGTGGCGAATCGCCTCGGGATGACGTACCGGGTTGCCGCCGCGCCGCCCCGCCTTCGCGACGCCGTAGCTCGAGCCGAGTTCGTAGAGGGAACGCCGGCCGGCGACCTCGTTGTTACCTTCACCGGGCCCGGTACGTTTAAAGTAGACTTCGACGGCCGCCCCGCGGGTACGGGACGGCCGGGGGAATTTTTCGAAGCCGAATTCGGTACGTTGCTCCTCGAGACCGACCGGGCCCGCGCCGGGGACAAGATTATAATTAAAACGCAAAAGGTCGACGCCGTCGTCTCGGGTTTGATAGCCTCGGTTCACGTCAAACCGGTGGAGAACGTCAATATGTTGCGCGTGGTCGTCAAAGGCCGCGACCCCAAGAAGGTCTCCCGCCTGGCCAACGTCGTCGCCGACGTATACGTCGAGGCGAGCCTGGAGGAGAAGAAGCTGCAAGCGACCACTACGCGTATATTTATCGAAGAGCAGATCGAGCGGACCGCGAACAACCTCCGCGAGGCCGAAATCGCGCTCGAGACCTTCAAGCGCGAGACCGGGATACTGGATATGAGCGCCGAGACCAGGCAATACGTCACGTTGCTCGGCAACCTCGAGTCGCAGCTTTTGGAGGAGAGCCTGGACCGGCGGATATCCGCGGTAGAGCTGGACATATTAAAACGGCGGCGGGCGGCGCTCTCCGGGGAAGGTGAAGCTTTCCCCACCGAGGAGGTCCTGATATCGCGTTTCGCCGCCGGCAGCGCGTTGCAACAACTCGAAAACCGGATCATCGAGTTGCAGCGCCGCCGCGCGGAGTTGGTCCAGACCCGGACGCCCGAGCACCCGTTGGTCGGGGCCGTGGACGCCGAAATCGCCGCCGCCGAAGGCGAGCTCAGACGCGGGCTGTCCGACGCGCTCGAGCACGGCGAGCTCGCCACCAACGTCGAGCTGGGGGAAGAGAAAGTGGCGATGATCGAGGAAGCCATCGCCGACTACCGGGACCTCACGGCCTCGTTGCCTCGAAAGGAAATGGAGCTCAATCGCCTCGTCCGCGCCTATCAGGTGAACGAACAAGTTTACACCACGCTGCTGGAGAAGCTCCAGGAGGCCAAGATCAACGAGGCCATGCGAACCGCCGACATCAGGGTCGTCGACTACGCCCTCGTGCCCCGGGTCCCCGTAAGCCCGAACTACGCCAAGAACATTTTGGTGGGGATATTGTTGGGGGTCTTCCTCGGCGTCGGCGTGGCGTACATGCTCGAGTTCGCCGACACCTCGCTCAATACCGTGGAGGAGGTGGAGCGCCGGCTCGGCACGCCGGTGATCGGGATAATACCGCGGATCGGGGGCGGCGGCGTAAGCCGGTTGGTGCAGAGGGCCGGCGAGTTCGATTATTATTTCGCGACCCACACCTACCCCAAGTCGCCGGTGGCCGAGGCTTTCCGTACCCTCAGGACGGCGATTCGCGCCTCGGGCGTCGACGTCGAGGTAAAAAAGGTTTTGATAACCGGCACGGGCTTGGGCGACGGGAAGACCATAACTTCCGTTAACCTGGCCATAATATTCGCCCAGGCCGGCGACGCCGTCGTACTGGTGGATTGCGACCTCCGCCGCGCGACGGTTCACCGGGCGTTCGGCGTGGAGAGGGTCCCCGGTTTGGCCGAAGTGATAATGGACCGGGCCGAGCTCGACGAGGCTCTCCAGCCTACCGGCGTGGAGAATTTGACGATATTGCCCAGCGGCGTCGTGCCCCCGAACCCGTCGGAGCTTTTAGGCTCGAAGCGATTCGAGACGGTTTTGGGCGAGTTGGCCGCCAAGTTCGGCCGCGTCGTTATGGACGCGCCCCCGGTCCTGGCCGTGACCGACGCCCTCGTCTTGGGGGGGCTCGCCGACGGCGTATGTTTCGTGGTATGCGCCGGCCGGACCGACCGAAACGCGGCCCGCCGCGCGCTGGAGATGTTGGAACGTTCCGGCTGCAGGGTTCTGGGGGTTGTCTTCAACCAGGTTGAGATGTCGCGCGTTTTCGGCGCGTACGGCTACAAATATTACAGTCAATACTACCAGGCTTACACCGAACAGGACGGGCCCTCGTGATAGGTATTCCGGCGCGGCGCCTCGTCGCGCGCGCGCTGGACGGCAACGCGGTAGACGTCGGCGCTTTGGTCGCCGCCCGGCGAGCGTGCGGCTCGTGGAGCCGGCTGGCCGATATTTTAAACGAAGAGCGGCTGGCCCCGCTTCTGGCGTACCGTCTCCGCGGCCGCGATTTTCCGGCCGACGACGACTTCAAAGAAAACCTGCGTTCGCTGGTGCCCGAAGTCCTCGCCGCCAACCTGATTCGACGGAAATTGTACGAGGAATTCCGGGATAAATTCGCCGCGGCGGGCGTACCCGCGCTTCCCATAAAGGGGGTAGACGTAGCGTTTGCCGTTTATCCCAGCCCCGCGTGCCGACCCATGACCGACGTAGACGTCCTTGTGTCGCCCGATAGTATCGAAGCGGCCGCGAATATCCTCGAGCGCGAGGGGTTCGTGCCTATAGCGCGGCGACCGCCTTGGTGGCCGGGCAGTACCTTTTTACGGAGCGGCGAGGCCGTTGATTTGCATTGGAGTCCGGCCGCGGCCGCCCCGCCGCGTCGGGCGTCGTCGTCGGACTTCGTTCGCAACCCCGAAGCCGTGACGGACGAGTTCCGTTTATTGGTATCGGTGTGTCACCACCAAAACCATTTCTTTTCGTTGCAGTTGCTCGACTATTACGAAGCGCTCTTGCTTGCGGGCCGCGTTTCGTGGCCCCGCTATTGGCTTTTGGCCCGGCGGTGGGGGGCGCTGCGAGCGACGCAGTTCGTTCTCGCGATGGCGCGGTTTTTCTTCGACGGAGCGTCTACCGCCGGGGAATTCGGTATCCTGAAGACGCTGGCCCGAACGGCCCTGTCGGGCGGTTACGCGGGCCGCGGCATACGCGCGGCCGCCGTATACGCGGCTTCCCTCGACAATCCGGCATCGGCCCTCGTCTGGGGTTTGCGGAACTCCAAGTGGACGAAGCGAATCGTGACGCGCGGCCTTTGACCGAAGTGACTTTTGAAGGATAAAGGAAGGTGAACGTTCTTTGAAGCTGCGCGAATTTTTCGACCGCGCGTTGGCCGTCGGCCGGGCCAACGACCCCCGCGGCGAGGACGGCGTCTTGGCGTACCTGGCCAAAGAACGCCGAACGTACGAAGGTTTGACCGACGACGCCAAGCCCGACTTTGACGTCGACCGCCTGACGAACCCATACCACGACACCCGCGTACTCAACGGCGCGGACGACACCGACGTGAAGGCCATAATGGTGGGGATAGACTTCGAGGTCGGCGAGCTGGTCCTGGCGGACCGGCTCCGCGAGCGCGGCGGCCGGGTCGACCTCTGCGTGGCCCACCACCCGGAAGGGTACGCGCTGGCCAACCTCTACCGCGTTATGGAGATGCAGGCCGACGTGCTGGCCCGATTGGGCGTTCCCATCACAGTAGCCGAAGGCATTCTCGACCCCCGCCTCCACGAAGTTAAAAGACGTTTATTGGTGCAGAACCATACCCGGGCGTTGGATGCGGCGAAGCTCCTGGGTTTTCCGTTCGTATGCTTGCACACGGTGGCGGATAACTGCGTCACCAAGTTCCTCCAAGGCCGCTTCGACGCCGAGCGACCGGACACCCTCGCCGACGTAGTAGGTTTGCTAAAGGCGCAACCGGAGTACGCCGAGGCCAAGCTGCACGGCGCCGGCCTGCAAATCCTGGCCCGCTCCATAAAATCGGAGCACAACCCGGCGCGTATTCGCGCGGGCGAGGTCTTCGTCGATATGACCGGCGGTACGGGCGGTTCGAAATGGATGTTCGAGAAGTTGGCTACCAACACCAAAGTCGGCACTTTCGTCGGCATGCACGTCTCCGAAGATAGCTTGGAGATAGCGAGGGAGAATCACATCAACGTCGTAATCGCGGGCCACGCTCCCTCCGACTCGCTGGGATTGAACCTCCTCCTGGGCGGCGTTATGGCGGGAGAGGAGCTGGACGTAACGGCGTGTTCTGGATACATACCCGTGAAGCGCAGCTGACGCCGGGGCATTAACTTAAGGAAGGTGCGGAATGAAGGATTTAATCGGCAACGTTTTTGATCGAGTTAAGGCGGAGGGCGCGAGCTACGGCGACATCCGCGTCTTACGCCGTCGCAGCGAGAGCCTGGAGGCGAAGAACGGTAAACCCGAAACTATCGCGGCCACGGAGACCGAGGGTTTCGGCGTACGCGTTGTCGTCGACGGCGCCTGGGGTTTCGCCGCGTCTTCCAAGTTGGGCAAGGACGAGATGTTCCGCGTGGCCTCGCAGGCCGTGGCCATCGCCCGGGCGAGCGCGCGCTTCAAGGCCGAGGACGTCGTCCTCGCTCCGCAGGAGGCGGTCGTGGCCTCGTGGGCCAACGTCGTGGGCGAGGACCCGTTCGCCGTCCCGCTCGAGGAGCGGATGGACCTGCTGGTCCGCGCGACCGAGGAAATGAAACGCGGCGAGCAAATAAAGGTGTCGGAGGGGTTCCTGCAGTTCTGGCGCACGGAGAAAATTTTCGCCTCCACCGAGGGCGCCTTTATCGAACAGAAGATCGTAGAGTCCGGCGGCGGCATCGTCGCCACCGCGGTATCGGACGAGGATATCCAAACCCGTTCGTACCCCAACTCCTTCCGCGGCAACTTCGGCACCGTCGGCTACGAGGCCATCCGCGACCTCGACCTCGTGGGGCACGCGCCGCGCATCGCCGACGAGGCGGCCCAGCTCCTGGCGGCGCAGGTCTGCCCCACGACCGAGACCACGCTCATCATCGGCCCGTCGCAGCTCGCGCTTCAAGTGCACGAGTCGTGCGGCCACCCCATCGAGCTCGACCGCGTACTGGGCCAGGAGGCCGCGTACGCCGGGACTTCCTTCCTGACGCTCGACAAGCGCGGCCATTTCAAGTACGGCTCGCCCATCGTGAACATCGTCGCCGACGCCACCGTGCCCGGCGGCCTGGGCACCTTCGGTTACGACGACGAGGGCGTCCCGGCGCAGCGCACCGATATCGTGAAGGAGGGCATCTTCGTCGACTACCTCACCAACCGCGAGACGGCGCCGGTGCTGGGGCCGGAGGCGCGGTCCAACGGGACGGCGCGCGCCGAGTCCTGGAACAACATCCCCATCATCCGCATGACCAACATCAACCTCCTACCGGGCGATTCGTCGCTGGAGGAGATGATCGCGACCACCGACGACGGCCTCTACGTCGAAACCAACCGTGCCTGGTCCATCGACGACAAGCGCACCAACTTCCAGTTCACGACGGAGTGGGGCCGCCTCGTCAAGGACGGCAAGCTCGGCGCCGTCGTCAAGAACCCCACCTACACCGGCAAGACGCCCGTCTTCTGGGGCAACTGCGACGCGATAGGTGGCGAAAGCGAGTGGTATATGTGGGGGACGCCCAACTGCGGCAAGGGCCAACCGGGCCAGGCGATGCACGTAGGCCACGGCACCGCCGCGGCCCGCTTCCGCAACGTCAACGTCCAGGGGACGTAACCATGTTATGTAGGGGCCGGCCTTGAGGCCGGCCCGCCGTGGTGGACAAGGGGCTTAAGCGTGGGTGAGACAGTGGGCTTAAGCCCACTGTCTAATGCGACACCGCGGCTTCCGTTAAATTAGCGTCCAGGGGGCTATTGATATTTAGTAAATAAGCAAGGCCGGGCGCGAACCCGGCCTTTTTTACGTTTATCGGGAATTGGGCGTCGGTCGTCGCGAGGCGGCCGTTTCGTTTAGGGCCGGGCCGCCGCGTCGTGATATTACGGATTTGACCACGACGGATAATTTTGCTATAATGTAAAAGTCAACAGGGAGGTTCGCTATGCTTACGAGTAAGGGAATCACCGCAATCGCGGGGGTTTTGGCGTGCGTGGCCGCGTGTTCCTGGGCCGGGCCCGGGTCCGTGATAAGCTCTTTCAAGGTGACCGAAACGGGGGATAGTCCCTTCGGCGCATACCGGGACGCGGACTACGTTTACGTTATCCACATGATGGGGCCGCTTTTTCACTACGCCATGAAATATACGCCGACGGGGAGCTATGTCGGGATTTCGAATTTCCAGAATTGCCGTTTCGTTCCCGAAGACCCCGACCACAGTTACCTCGGGTCCTCGTACATAACCCTCGCCGTAGAAGCCGGAGTGGTCACTTACCCGAAATCCGGCGGGTCGTGGGCGCGTTGGGACCACGTCGAGCTTACCGAGACCGTCGGCTACGCCCATCGCCCGGGTAGCCCGTATTATTTCGTCACCGTTTGGCCCGAAGACAGCGACATTATCGTCTACCGGTTCAACACCGGCGGCAGCCTCATTAGCTCCTTCGTACCCGATTACGGTTTGAAATTGGCCGCTACCGACGGCTTCGCGCGCGCTCCCGGCGAATATTTGATAACCTTCGGCGGGTCGATCTGCGCCGTCTACGAACCGGCCGGGTCCCTGGTCGCGACGTTCAACCAGGAGGCCGGTTATTCGCTTTACGGCGGCGCGGCCGGGCCGGGGTACCCCGCTGCCTACGGCACGACGCTCTGGGCGTTAGCGATGCGCGGTTACCAAAATAACGTCGTCTATCAAATCGACCTGGGTAACGAAGTAATCCCCGCCGTAGCGCCCGCGTCCCTGGGTAGGGTAAAGGCTCTGTTCCGCTAAGGTACCCCGTACGCGATAAGGCCGGCGTTTGACGCCGGCCTTTTTTATTGGTTATTACCGCACCCGTCGCCTCGTTTCGGGCGGCGGGGGTCGATCGCGCCGTTATGTAAAAAAGGGGAGCCGCTACCGGTTCCCCTTTTAAGTGGGTGTAAACTGGAATCTAGAACGCGACGTCGATCGCGGCGCCGGTTATATTCTCCTTGACCGCGTCGGCCTTACCGGTTTTCCGGTAGGCGTATTCGGCGTGGAGCGCGACGTTCACCGCTTTCCAGTCGCCCAGGTAGTAGCGGGCGAGGCCGGCGTACGAGACCACGGTCGAGCTCTCATCGGAGGAGGGAGGCGCAACCCAGTTGTACAGCACGCCGGCGACGAGCTTATTGTTCGCCAACGTCGCCCAATCCAGTTCCGCGAAGCCGCCGGAATATTTGTAGTCTTCGGTCGGCGCGGCGGCGTTGAAGGCCATGTCGTCGAAGCCCTGCAAGTAGAGGGCGCGCAGGTTGAGCGTTTGCCAGTTCAGGCTGACGTCGCCGCCCAGGCGATACACCGGCTTGTTTGCGCCGCCGTCCAGCTCGCCCCACGGCGATACGATGGGCGAGTCGAAAGCCGTCGGCTGCCAGCCGTAGTACCCGAAGAGGCCTACCGCCTGGCCGGAGCTTTGGCCGTCGCCCGGGCCGAATACCTTGAGTACGTTAAGGTATACGTCCTTGTTGACGTTGTTGTCCGCGAAACCGCCGGTGCCGTTGACTACGCCCAGGCCGTACTTGAAGCCGTTGCGGAAGTGGCCCGTGGCCTCCAGGCCTAATTGGTTTTCGCCGTAGGGAAGGGCCGAGGCGCCGCCGAAGTCGTATATCTCGTAGGGTTGGAAAATGAAGTAGGAACGGCGGGGAGATATCGGCCAATACGCCGGTTCGAACCTTCCGGCGCGGACGTTTAGCGCCCGGCGTACGATATTCGAGAAGACGACGTTGGCTGACTCCAACGAGCCCAACTGCGACGGCTCGGGTACGCTGCCGACGGCGCCGTACACGGCGGGGAAGTCCAGCCGGGGCGTATAGACGAAGAAGGCGGATATGTTTTTGTGGAGAAGGCCGCCGGCGAGGAGGTCGAGGCCGGCTACGTTGAAGCCGGAAGTCGTGCCCTTAACTTCCCCTTGGCCCTGGTCCGGTTGGGTGGCGTTGTATACCGTTACGACCGGGGTGGTGCGGAGGGCGATGGGCGGCGCGGCCGTGTCGAAGACCGTTTTCTCGGTACCCTCTTGCCCGAGGAGTTGGTAACCCGAGTCGCGGTAGCGCTGGCCGAAGTCGTTCAGCTTCGGGAACGCCGTATGGCACATGGCGCAGTTGAACGCGGTTTTCCGGGCGAACGCCGGGATGGCCAGCGCCGCCGGGGCCGACAGCAGCAATACCCCGACGAGGACGGCGCTCCTTATATTCATTTTTCCCATATCGTCCTCCTTTACCGGGGAAGTTGGTCGGCGGGAATGCCGGGTTCGTTTGCCACTTCGGCGTTGAGGCTGGCCAGGCCGTGTTCGATGAAGGCCACGAGCGCTTCGACTTCGCGTTCCGAGAGGCCCAACGGGACCATCAACGGGTCGAGGTTCGGGTTTGCGCCGCCGCCCTGGTTGTAGAACCGGATTACGTCCTCGATGGTTTTCTCGCCGCCGGTATGCAGGTAGGGCGGCCGGGCGCCCGCGTCCCGCGCCGTGGGGGTTTTGAACGCGCCCTTGTCTTTCGGGTTCTTCGTCACCTCGTAGCGGCCGTCGTCGCTCGCGAGCGGCCCCGTCTGCGGGACGCCCAGATTATGGAAGCGGCCGTCCGAGAAATTCGGGCCCCAGTGGCAGGAGGTGCAGTGCCCCTTGCCGTTGAAGACCTCGAGGCCTTGGCGCTCCAGGGGCGTAAGCGCCGAGTTTTCTCCCCTGGCGTAGCGGTCGAAAGGCGAATCCGTGGTGACGACGGTGCGCTCGTAGGCCGCGATCGCCTGGCCCACCTGTTCGATGGTGATATACGGCGTCCCGAAGACGTCGCGGAAGGCGCCGACATACGCCGGTATCCCCTCGAGGCAGGCGACGCAAGCGTCGTGGGTAAAGCCCATCTCGACCGGGTTCGCTATCGGGCCGATGGCCTGTTCCTCCAGGCTCGCGGCGCGGCCGTCCCAGAATTGGAGAGGATGGTATGCCGCGTTCGATACCGGCGGCGCGCGCCGGCCGCCCATTTGGCCCGCGATGCCTTCGCTGGTGGGCCCCGCGTCCGACCAGCCGTGGGCCGGGTCGTGGCACGTGGCGCAACTTACGGTGCCGTCCGCCGAGAGCCGCGGGTCGAAGTAAAGCTGTTTGCCGAGGAATATCTTGGCGTTATCTTGCGGGTTAGTCGCGGGAGCCGTTACCGCCGGGAGCGGCCCCAGCGGCAGGGGCCCGACGCCGAGCGCGTCCGCCGCGGTTACGGGCGAGGCCGGATTATTTCCGGGTACGGCGCCCGCCGTACAAAGCACGAGCATCAAGCCCGCCAGTAAAAAGTATTTGTTCATGACACCTCCTCGGAGAGAAAGAAACGTCCCTATGCGGCCAGATTATAAACTCTAAATCGTTTTGTTGTCAAGCATTTATTTATGTGTAATAACCTTATATATATTCGCCTGAGTTAAAGGCATTTCGGAAGAAATCGGCCCGCGGTTTTGTGGCCTCTGACGTGAAATTCAGACCGGTATGACGAAAAAAACGCCGGCCCCAAGAGCCGGCGTTTCGTTTCGCAGCGTTACAATTATGGTTTCAATAGATTTTTTAACACCTCGCCCGCCTTGCCGCGCCGGCTCTCGTCGGCCAGCGCCGTGAGCGGCGTCTCGGTGGGATTGACTTCGACGACGTACGCGCCGGCGCGCTTGGCGAGTTGCGGCAGGTACGCCACCGGGTAGACGACGGCCGACGTACCGACGACCAACATCAAGTCGCACGAGTTGGCCGCGGCGAAGGCCCGGCCTATCGCCTCCTCCGGCAGCGCCTCGCCGAACCAGACGACCCCCGGCCGCAACAGGCCGCCGCATTCGTCGCACTTGGGCGGCAACTCCGGGAAGGGTAGCGTGCGGTCCTCGCGGCTCGAGCCGCAGGAGGTGCAGCGCACCCGCCAGATGTCGCCGTGGACCTCGAGCAACTTGCTCGAGCCGGCGAGACGGTGCAGGCCGTCGACGTTCTGCGTCACCAGGAGGAAGTCGCCGCGGTGCTCGCGCTCCAGCCGTGCGATGAACTCGTGGGCCGGGTTGGGCTTGCAGGCCGCGACCAGCTCCCGGCGCCACTGGTACCACTCCCACACCAGCTTGGGGTCGCGGGCGAACGCGCCCGGCGTCGCGAGCTCTTCGGCGCGGAAGTTGCGCCACAGGCCGTCCTCGCCGCGGAAGGTGGGGACGCCCGACTCCGCCGACACGCCGGCGCCCGTAAGAACGACGACGCTGCCGGCGTCGTCTACGGTCTCTTTTATTTTATCGGTAAACAAGGCCGTGCTCGCTAACGCTCCCACGTCGTACGGTATACCGAGTTTACGCGCAGGTACGCCGACAGCGACGGCGATATATCGGTGAGGAATTCGTTGAGGTTAGTGATGAACGTTTTGGGGACGACGACGACGTCGCCTTTCTCTAGGGGGATGTTGAGCGTGATGGCGCCGTCGTCTATGACCTGTTCCATATCTATCCGCATGACTTTGGGTTCGGCGTAGAACGCGCGCACCACCATCGTGCTCGCCCGGGCGGCGCTGCGCTCGTACCCGCCGGCCTCGGCCACCGTCTCCAACAGCGTCGTGCGGCCTTCGAACCTGTACACCCCCGGCTTCTTGACCTCTCCCAGGACGTAGATGACGCAGGAGTTGTACTCGCCGACCTCGACCGTTACCTGCGGGTCTTTGTAGTACGCCGACAGCTCGTCGCGCAGCGCGCGGTTGAACGTCGGGAGAGGGACTCCCGCGGCTCGAATCTCGCCCACGTACGGGAAGACGATTTTGCCGTCGAGGCGGACGGCGTAGTTGCCGGTGAGGTCGGTTTCGCCGGCGACGCGGATGTTCAGTACGTCCGTTTCGCCGATTACGTACCCTTCCGGCGCGAGCGCTTCTTCGGCCACAGCCGCGGGGGGTTCCTCGGCCGCGACCGCCGCCGCGCATAGCGCCGCGCCCAGCATTACCGAAAATTTTTTCCGCATACCGTTACCGACTCGAGGCGCGTGCTTTCTTCGGGCCTTTGCGCGTCGGTTTCTTCTTCGCGGGCCGGCCTCGCGCGCCGCCGCTTTTGCGCGAAAATTTCTCGAGCTCTTTGAACAAGCCGTCGACCTCGCGCTCGAGGGCCGCGATTTTCTTGACGTGCTTTTTCACGGCCGCGTCCGCGCCGACGTCGGCCTTCGCCAGCGATAGCTTGTAAGTTTTTTCGCCGAGCTCGGCGCATAACCGTTCTATGCGGCGGCGACGTGCGAAGATGCGAAGGCGGAGGGCCGCGGCCAACGACAGGTCCTCGGCTCGAGCCGCGGCGTACGTTACGCCCTCCTTCGCGATGCTGACGCCCTTCTCGATGGTTTTCTTGATATCGTCCATTTGCACCATATCGCCACCTTCCGCCTAATTCTACAATAACCGGGCGGGTCTCGTCAAGCGGGAGAATAGCCTTTTGCTTGACACCCGCGGGGCGGTGCCTTAATATACCTTTCAATGGCGAGGCCGGCTCGGCGGATAAAGTTGAGCGGCGCGGGAGCGGCGCTGGTATTAGTTCTCGCTGCGGGCACGGCGACGAGCTTTTACCGCCTCGGCGTCCACAGCCTTTGGTATGACGAAATTACCGGCGCCCGCGTCGCCGACTTGCGTAGCGCGGCCGATATCTTGGCCGCTCGCAAGATGGACTCCCACCCGCCGGCAACCGCGCTCGCGGAGCACTGGAGCAGGAGAGCGTTCGGCCTGTCGGAGTGGTCGTTAAGGTTGCCGGCGGCGCTGGCGTCGGCGTCGTCGCTGGTATTCATCTTCGCGGCGGCGGCCGCGTGGGGGGACGCGCGCGTCGGGGCGCTGGCCGGCGCGCTGGCGGCGTTTTCACCTTCTTTCGTATATTTCGCCCACGACGCACGGCCGTACGCGCCGGCGATGTTTTTCGCGGCGGCGGCATCCGCCTGCTTCCTCTTCGCCTTTCGGGGCGGCCGGAAGTACGTCTGGTTTCCGTTGTATGCCGTCTTCGCCGCGCTCGCCCTCTATAGTCACTACTTCGCGGCCATCGTGATAGCGACCCTTGTCGCCGTAGCGGCGCTCGGGTGGTTGCCGGCGCTCCGGCCGCGCCGCGTCAGCGCGACGGGCCGTTACGCGGTAATCTTCGCGCTGTTGGTTGTCGCGACGTGCGCCGCCGTCGCCGCGGCCTGGCCCGCCTTTGGGAAGGCGTTGTACGACCGCGACCGCTTCCCGGGCGGCGAGATGGCGGTGACGCCGTCGTTGTTGTGGGGCGCTTTCGCGGTCGCGGGTTGGGGCCGGGCGGCGGCCAACGTCCTTTTCCTGGGCGCCTGGGCCGTGGGGGCGGCATCCATATGGCGCCGCGCGGGCGCCTTCGCCGGGACCGCGGCGCTGGCCTTGGTCGTATTGCCGGTGCTCTTGCCGGTGGTAGTAATAAGATTTACGACCCAATATTGGAACCCGCGGTTCTCGTACTTCGCGTTCCCGGCGGCGATGGCGGTGGCGGCGTTCGGCTTCGTAGCTTGGGCGAAATGGATAGCGGCCGCGTCGCGACGGAGTTTCGGCGCCGCGGCGCTGGCGGTCGTATTGGCGGCGGGGGTTGCCCGGGCCGTCGCCGACGACGTCGTAGCTTTGCGCGTGCTGTACGGGACGCCGGTTCAGGATTTCAGGGGGGCGGTAGCGTTAGTGAACCGGAATCGGAACTGGCAGACCAAGGTGCTGGTGTGGCCTTACCGCAACCTCGACTGTTACAATTTCTATACCAAAACGCAAGGCGGCCCCGGCGCGATGGCGAAGCCGCGCCCGCGCATCTATAAGACGCTCGAGCGGTGGCCGCGCGTCTTCGTCGTGTGTACCGACGGCGAGTTCACGGGCGAGCTCCTGGAGCGTTTCCCGGCTACGGTCTCGTTCCGCCTTAGAGGGGTGGACGTTTTGTACCACGACTCGTCGCACGGCAGCGCCGCGGAATTGTACGAGAAGCTTCCCGGGGATTTGGTCGGCGTACCGCCCGAGGTAATGGCGAACGCCCTCGGCAAGCACGCGTTGCGCGCCGGCCGCGGTAAAGTCGCGTCGGGATATTTCGAGAACGCGCTGGCCGTCGAAAAGCGTAACGAAGCCGCGACTTTCGAGCTCGCTAACTTGTACGCCGGGCGCGGCGAATACGAAAGGGCTTTGCGGCTCGCCGGGGATTACGTCCGCCGGTACCCGCACGAGTCTTGGCCCTACACCAGGGTGGCCGAAATTTATTACCGGCGCGGCGACAGGAATTCGGCGATAGCCCACTACCGCCGCGCGCTTTGGCTCGAGCCGTCGAAGGACCGGTGGCGGGAGCGTTTTACGGACTTGGTAATGCACCGGCCTTTTTTCCGCGGGTTCTTCGGCTACTCCGACCCCCGTTGGATGTGAAGAGGTTCGACTATGGATAAGTTCGTTATCGAGGGCGGCCGTCCTTTGCGGGGCACGGTGACGGCCCAGGGGTCGAAAAACGCCTGCTTGCCGATGATGGCCGCGGCGCTTTTGGCCGACGGCGAGACGACGCTGCGCAACGTCCCGCGCCTGTCCGACATCGAGACCATGGCGGGGGTTTTGCGTGCCTTGGGCGCGACGGTCGAGTGGGACGGACGGCACGTTTTGGCCGTCGACACCCGGGGCGTGAATAAATACGTCGCCCCGTACGACCTGGTCCGGCGCATGCGGGCGTCGATCGCGGTGTTGGGGCCGTTGGTGGGACGTTTCCGCCGGGCGGAGGTATCGCTGCCCGGCGGGTGCGCGTTCGGCCCGCGGCCGGTAGACCTCCATATCAAAGCCATCCGGGAGTTGGGCGCCGCGGTGGAATTGAAGGGCGGTTACATCGTGGCCCGTGCCGCGGTGCTTAAAGGTAAGCGCGTGAACTTGAGCGGCCCGGCGGGCCCGAGCCGGGGCGCGACCGCGAATTTAATGATGGCGGCGGCGTTGGCCGACGGCGTTACCGTTATCGAAGACGCCGCCCGCGAACCGGAGACCGTCGACCTCGTGAACATGTTAAACGCGATGGGCGCGCGGATCGAGGGCGCCGGTTCCGCCGAAATTACGGTGACGGGGGTGGGCGGCCTCGAGCCCTGTGAGTACGACGTGATGGCGGACCAGATCGAGGCCGCGACGTACCTGCTCGCCGGCGCCATAACCGGCGGCGACGTAACGGTGGAGGGGGCCGACGCCGAATACTTGGGCCTGTTTAGCGAGAAAATGCGGGAAGCGGGCGTGGCGTTGGAGGTTTCGGACGGCGGCCTTACCGCTAGAAGTGCGCTCCCGGTAGCTCCGTTGGAGATAAGGACCGGCCCTTACCCGGACTTCCCTACGGACCTGCAGCCGCAAATGACGGCGCTGCTGAGCCTGGCGTCGGGCCGGAGCGTCGTCGTAGAGGGGATTTACCCCGACCGGTTCAACCACGCGCCCGAGCTCATACGCTTGGGTGCCCACCTGGAGGTTACGCCGCCGACGGCCGTCATCAACGGCGTCCACCGGTTATACGGGGCGTTCGTTATGGCGGCGGACCTGCGGGCGGGGGCGGCTTTGGTCTTAGCCGGTCTGGCCGCGGAGGGGGAGACGAACGTACGCCGCGTGTACCACGTCGACCGCGGCTACGAGGGCTTGGAAGATAAGCTCACGTCGCTGGGCGCCTCCATTCGCCGGGTGGAAGAAGAATAGGGCCCCGATGACGGCGGGTTTTCGGATAATGTCGGGTTTTTTGGCTTGACACTTGGCGGTTTAACGACTATAATGTTAAAGGTGGTTTGTAAAGGAATCTTTTAATTCCAAAGCGAAAGACTAACGTTATGGGCTGTTTAACGGGAATACGTATCGCGCCGGCGATTTGTATCGTCGGCGTAGCGGCGGTACCGGCGCTGGCGGGCGTGGATGTTCAGAACGGCGTGCTCGATACCCCCAACGCGTACGTTATGGAGAACACGCAATTCAACATCGGCGTCTCCAGTTATGCCGTTACGGCCGGCGAGATCACGTCCTACAGACGCGACCCTCTGAAGAACGATCAGGGCAAGTGGTATTATCCGGAAATAAATAAGAACCTGAGGGAGCTGGACGCCTTCTTCCAGATCGGGCTATTCGGGCGGCTTGAGCTCGGCGTCAGAGAGTATACCCCCGACAAGTACGTCGGGAACGCCAAGGTGTTGATTAAGAAGGAAAGCTCCCGGTGGCCCGCGGTAGCGGCCGGCATTTTCAACGTCGGAGGCGACCACGACATAGGCCCGTACGGCGAGAACTCGGCCTGGTATTCCGACCGGGACCGCCAGGACAATGCTTATTACATCGTCGCCAGCAAAAACATGCGCAACATCATACGCGTGCCCATAACGATCAACGCCGGCGTCGGCGCCGCGCGCTTCCAGGGGACGGACCCCCGCTGGCCGCATTCGAAACCGTGGCAGGGGATGTTCGGGTCCGTGGAATACCACTTCCTCGACGAGAGGATCTCCATAATCGGAGAAGTCGACGGCCGCGACCTGAATCTGGGCGCCAGGTTCAAGTTGCCGTGGGGCTTCGTAGTCACGCCCTACGTCTCGGAGTTGGAGGAGGCGTGGTGGGGCGCGCCTACTACCTCCACCAAACCTTCCCCCGCGTACCCGCACGGGATTACGTACGACGACGAGTACGACTCGCCCAAAGGCGGCATCGCGGTCCAATTTTACGTAGGGCCGCTCTACCGCAAGGCCGAGACCGAGCGGCTGCGCGCGCTGCGCTCGCGGCTCAAGCGCGCCGAGGAGAGGCTCAAACAAGCGCGTCAACGCCGTGAGATCTTGGAGCAGCGCGTCGAAGAGATCCGCGAAGAATTGATGGGGCCGTAGATTTTCGCCGGCCGGCCGCGCTACGCGTAAACGCGGCGGTTCGATATTATCGGATACATGATTATGCCAAGCAAGGTAGGTATAGCCGCTGTCGCGCTAGTCGTGGTGACTTTCGCTTTCGTAGGCCGCGTGGGGGCTGCGGACGAAATCACCGGCGAATACGCCGAAGAACTCCGCAAGGGTAAGAAGTTCAAGGAGTTCGAGGCGCTGGCTTCCACGGCCTACGAACGCGCGTACCGCCTTTTCAAGGGCGAGAAATACTACGACGCCGCGGTGAAATTCAAGGAAGTCGTCCTCCTCTACCCCTCTTTCTCCAAAGTCGACCGCGCGACCTTCATGATGGGGGAGGCTTATTACCAGGCCGGCATGTATACCGACGCCGCTTCGGCCTTCAACCGCATCCTAAAAAATTTCCCCCAAACGGAATACGTACCGCGCTCGCTATACCGCCTCGAGCTCTCGAGTTTGAAGATGGAGCGCTACAACGCCGCGGTGGGTTACTACGAACAGCTCATCCGGAATTACCCCAACTCGCCCGACGTCGACGGCGCCCGGTATTTCGCGGGCCTAGCGTTCTACAGTATAAACGATTTCGAAAACGCTAAGAGGACGTTTACGGACATCCCCAACGAGAGCGAATACTACGGCTTCGGCCAATATTCGCTCGCGCTCTGTTACCTCCGCGAGGGGATGCGCGACAACGACCTCGAGAAAGGCGTCGAAAGGGCTATAGGCCAGCTCGAGAATATTTTCCGCATTAAACACAAGTCCCCGCTCGGCCGCACGCTGGCGGGTAAAGCCCACGTTACCCTCGGCCAGCTCCATTACCAGGCCGGGCGGTACGACGAGGCCGAGGACGAATTCAACAACGTCTCGAGCCGGGACTCGGCCAATTACGACAACGCCGTATTCGGCCTGGGTTGGGTCGAAGTCAAACGCGCCGAGCAGGAGGAGGACGAGGGCAAGGCCGACGGCCATTTCCGGCGCGCCGGGGGCCTGATGAAACGCATCACCGACCATATGGAGGGGTCGGAAGTCTACGCCGAAGCGTGGCTGACGCTGGCGCATTGTTATCTGGGGCAAGGTAAATACGACCAGGCCATAAATACGTACGAGTACGTCGTCAATAACTTCTCGCTCGCCGCGGAATTCGCCGGCGACCCCCAGGTGGCCAAGATCCTGGAAGGCATCATCGCCGAAGTCGAGAACGTCAAACGCGTAAGTACCGCCCTCCAGGAGCTCAATAAAATCGCCAAGGAGAAAAGCCGCTCCGACGTTCAGGCGCAGGTCCGGCTCGAGCAGCAGGAGGTCAACCGCCTGGTCGAAGACCTCAACGACCTCGAGCTCTGGTTCACCGGCCGCTCCATCACCGGCGGCAACGTTATGCTGGGTGCTGATTACGGCCTCGCGACTATCTCCTTCCGCGGAGCCCAGGAGGTGGAGAAGGAGCTCTTATCGTACGACGAGGTAATGGTCGAGAAACTGGGAGCCATACGCGAAGAGAAGACGCGCTTCGAGAAAGAGGTCCACATCCACGAGCTCCGCAAGGAACAGATCATAATAGGCCAGAAGGACGAACAGCTCGAGACGCCCGAGCAAATATACCGGCGCGAGATCCAGAAGTACAACGTCATATCCGAACAGACTTCCGCCGAACCCGGCGAGACCGGCGTCTACCGGCCCACGTACGTGTCGCCCGCGCCGACCGTAACGCCCGGGGCGGGCGAGGGCGAACCGGGGCTCGCGCCGGAGGAAGCTCCCGCCGAAACGCCGCCCGAGGAAATAACGCCCGAGAAGGCTCCCGCCGAAACGCCGCCCGAGGAAATAACGCCCGAGGAGGCTCCCGCTGAAACGCCGCCTGAAGAGGCGTCCGGCGAAGAGGGCGGAGCGGCCGAGGGCGCTGAAGAAAGCGGCGCCGGCGAAGCCGTCGAGGAGGAGCTGCCGGAGCCGGGGGCCGAGAGCGGCGAGGAATTCGAGGAATAAAAACCCTTGCAAGCCGCCCCGCCGGTTAAAAGATATCGGCGCGCGGCCGGTCTAAACCAGGGTGATATATATGAATGCTAATAAGTACAGCGGCGCGTTGGCGGCGGCCGCGATTTGTATTTTTGCCGCGGTCGGCTGCAAGCCCAAAGAAATAGTCATCACCCGCGAGGACTCCATAGCCAAGGAAGACGTGGCTATCGAGGAACTCCAGGAGAAGATCGCCGAGCGCCAGCAGGAGCTCGACGAGCTGGAGTCCGAGCGGATGGGCAAAACCGGTAAGCTCGCCACCGAGGAGCGCCAGCGGCGCAACGAGGCCGTCCGGAAGTACGAGGAGTTCGTGGGCAAGTATCCCATAAGCCCGTATACGCCGGACGTCCTTATTGCGCTGGGCGAGCTCTACCTCGAGCGCTCCGAGGAGGAACACGTCACGGCGCTCGACGACTACCAGTTGCGCCTCGAGACCGCGGGCGAAGGGGGAGAGATATTCACCGAGCCCGAGCCCGAACCTCACTACGAGAAGACCATCGCCGCCTACCAGCAGATCGCGCTCAAGTACAAGGATTTCCCGTACGCCGACGTGGCCTATTACGGCCTGGGTTACTGCCTCAAAGCCCAATTCGAAGATGAAGAGGCCGCGCGGACCCTCTACAAGCTCACCCAGCTTTACCCCGAATCCAAGTTCGTGCCCGAGGCGTACTTCCGCATCGGCGAATACTTCTTCGACCAGTACGAGTTCGACAAGGCCGTGAAGTATTACGCGCTGGTCCCCGATACCAACCCCGACTTCTACGATAAGGCCCTCTACAAGATGGGGTGGGCGTTCTACAACCAGGGCGACATCGGCATCTCCTCTATCGAGTACCAGAAGGCCATCGACGCCTTCACCGAACTTATCGAGAGTTCCGGGAGGCAGTCGGTGTTGACCGAAGAGGCGATGGAGTTTGCCGCCATCTCGCTGACCGAGTGGTCGAGCGACCCCAACGACGAGACCGCCATCGCGAAGGCCGTAGGCCACTACGGCGAAGAGTTCCGCGGCGGCAAGGAACGCGACTATTCGCCCGAAGTTCTGCAAGAATTGGGCGACGTCTACCTCTACAGGCAGGATAAGCTGAAGGCCGCGGCTACGGCCTACGAGGCGGTACTGGAGTACTACCCCGACTATGACCGCGCGCCCGAGGTGCTGGACTCGCTGGTGGAGTGCTACCTCCGCGAGGAGGATTACGATAATGCCCACACGACCCGTGTCCGCATCGTCGACGGCTACGGCCCGGGCTCGGCGTGGTACGAGAACCAGGAAGACCTCGACGTCCGCCACAAGGCGCTGCAGCGTTGGGAGAACGCGCTTTACGGGGTCGCGGTTTACTTCAACATGCAGGCAGAGAGCAAGATCGGGACCCATCCCGAGGAAGCGAAAGAGCTTTACCGGGAGGCTATCAACCGCTACAACCAGTACCTGGCCTCTTTCCCCACCAACGAGAAGGCGTACCACGTTAATTTCTATCTGGCCGAATCCTATTTCAACGCTGGCGATTTCGCGAACGCGGGCGACCAGTACCAGAAGACGGCGCTGGGCTACACCGACCGCGAACGGTACAAGATAGAAAAGTGGGACGAGAAGTTCACCCAGAAACTATCTCTCTACAGCGCCATAGTCTCGTACGACGAGATCTTCCAGGGAGACGTCGAGAGCTCCAAGGAGGAGAAAACCGCGCCCGAGCCCCCGGCGGCGGCCGGCGCCGAGGCTACCAACGGCCTCGTAACCTACGGCCCCATCGAGATGCCGGTGCAATCGCTGACCTTGAACGAGGCCAACCTCGTCCGCGCCTGCAACGCCTTCGTCGACAAGTACCCCGAAAGCTCCGAGGTGCCGACGGTTCTCTCGAAGGTGGGCGAGGTGTATTTCTACGTCTACGACTACGATCGCGCGCGCGAGGCGTACGGCAAGCTGGTCGACAGGTACCCCACCGCCCTCGACGCCGAAAAGCAAAAGGACCACAACCAGCTTTACGTGAACGCCGCCGAGGGCATCGCGAAGTCGTACTTCAACGAGGCGGAGTTTTACGAGAAGGCCGGCGCGTACGAAACGGCCGAGGACAACTACGCCCTGGCTAAACAGTGGTACGCCCGGACCGAGCGCGAGGCCAAGGACCGGGGCGTCAGCGAAACGAGCGAGCGCGCCAAGAGCCTGTCCGGCTTGACGGGCCTCAAGGCCGCGGAGATGAAGGGCGCCGGCATCGCCATCGAAGCCATCGAGGAGCCCACCATCGAGCCGGATCTTCTCGAGGAAGCCGAATACGAAGACTTCGTCGTCATATATCCGGCCCTACCGCCCATTGAAGCCTCGGCGTTCGCGGCCAAGCAGGCCGAAGCCCAGGCGTACGAGGCCAACGCCGCCGACCACAAGGGGGCCGACGTCGGCCGGCTGAGCCTCGGTAAAGCCGCCGATACCTACTATAAGATCCGCGACTGGGACAACGCGGCCCGCGTGTACACGGAGTATATAAAGGAGTACCCCAAGGCCGACGACCTCAAGATGGCGTACGAGAAAGCCGCGGAGTGTTACGAGCGGAAAGAGGATTGGGGCGCCGCCGCCGCGGCTTACATGCAAATCGCCGAATACCCCGAATACAAGACCACCGCCCTGGGTCGGGATTCGCTGTTCCGCGCCGGCCTGATGTACGAGCAGCAGGGAGATTGGACGCGCGCCGCCAATACCTTCGCCCGGTTCGTGGAGGAATACCCCGAAGAGGCCCAACCGCGCCTCGAGGCGACCTTCCGCCAGGCCCGCGCCGAGGAGAAGCTCGGCCGCGAGGCCGAAGCCCTCGAGCGTCATAAGGAAGTCGTCGCCATATATAAAGTTTCGTCCGAGCAGGGCTTCGATATCGGCGGGACCGAGAAGTACGTCGCAGAGGCGGAGTTTAAAGTCACCGACGCCAAGTTCGACGACTACGCGGAGATCCAGTTCGTAATGCCGCAGAAGGTGATGGAGGCCAACCTCCAGAAGAAGGTCAAGCAGTCTCAGGACCTCATCGCCGGCTACACCGACGTCGCCGGCCTGGGCGTCCCGAAGTGGGCGGTGGCCGCCCACTGCCGCATGGCCGACGTCTACCTCTCCTTCCGCGATACGCTGCGCAACGCCGAGATACCCCAAGAGCTCCAGCCCGAATACTGGGAGGCGCTACCCGACGACGACCCGCGTAAGCCCCTCCTCGAGAACGCCTATTACGATTATACCGCCGGCCTCGAGGAGCAGGCGATACCGTTGGAAGAGAAGGCCGTAATGGAGTACGGCGAGGCGGTCAACGTGGCCGAGGCGGCCCGGGTTGACTCCGAGTGGTCGCGCAAGGCCTACAACCAGCTCCTGCTCATCCGGCCGTACGAAGTCGTCAAGTACGAGGACGTAGGCATGCAGGGCTTCACCAGCGACACGGGTTGGGTCGTGTCCAACGTCTACGAGGACGGTTGGCTCGACGCCAATTACGACGCCGCTATGTGGGCCCCCGCCGGCACGAGCGGCTGGCGCGAGAAGGACGAGGAGAAGGTGGTCGCCCGCGTCCCGGGCGAACCGACGACCATTTGGGGCGGCCCCGCGGACGAAACCGTTTACTTCCGCAAGAGTTTCTCCTTCACCTACGACCCGGCGAATTACGAGGCCGTCATCCAGAGCCGCGGCCCCTACAAACTCTACGTCAACGGGACGCTGATAGGCCAAACCGACGTTTACGCCGAAAACCCGTGGGTCAAGCCGGATACGTACGACGTCTCGAGCGCCCTCCACCTCGGCGACAACGTCGTGTGCGTCGAGGTCACGCGCGAGCGCGACGACTCGTACGGCCTCAACTTCGCCCTCGTGCCGGAGGGCGGCTTCCCCTCGCCCGAGCCGGCGTTCGAGGAGACGGGCCTGCCCGAGGAATTCGGCGGCGCTCAGCCCGAAGAGGGCGAGATGCCGATGGAGGAGTGGGCGGCGCCCGAGGGCGAAGGCGAACTGCCGGTGGTGCCGGGTGAGGAGGCCGAGTTCGGCGAGACCGGCGGCGAGTTCGGCGCGCCGACGACGGAGGAGGAGTTCGGCGAACCGACGCCTACGCCGGTAGAGGAAGCGCCGTCGCTCGAGGAAGCCGGACCTACGCCGGAAGAACCTACTCCCGAGGCCGGCACGCCTACGGAAGGCGAACTCGAAGCCCCCGGCGAAAGTGAAGCAGAAACGCTGCCGGCCCCCGGCGAAGGCGAGGAAGAGGCGCTGCCGGTGCCCGGCGAAGGTGAGGGCGCAGGTTATGAAGTTGAGACCAGCGGCGAGATAGACTTCGAGGCCGTCGGGACGCCGGAGGAATTCGACGCCGAGACGGAGGCCGAAGAGGAGCCGCTGGGCGAGGAGTTCTAGCTTAGAAGCGGCAGGTTGCCCGTAACCGAGTTCCCCTGACGGGGGTCTAAAAAAATGCTGAAAAACTTGCCAACAAAGGGTTTTGCGGTTATAATTATAGCGGCGTTGGCTTTCGGTTGGGCGCCCGCTTTAGCCCAGGAGGAGGCGGGCGGGGAAGGCAAGGCCGAGATCAAGGAAGAGGCAGGCGTCGAGGCCGAGCGCACCGCAGAGGGGGAGTACGTGTTCAAAGAGGTCGTCATCGAGGGGCGGCTCGAGAGGCCGGTCGCGCTTTTCATCAAGCGCCAGCAGCCCGACTTCAAGACGGTTCGCTTCGCCCGCGACTTCTGGGACGACATCCTGCGGCCTATCGACAAGGAAGAGTTCGAGCGCGCGATCAAGGAATCCAAGTTCGACTACGTCAAGAACCCGCTCCTTTGGATGGCGGTCGCTACCGCGGCCACTACCGGTGCCGCGGCCGGATATCAGGCATATAACGAGGAGTGGGCCCAGGTTAAGGTTTACGGCGTAAGCGCGGGCGCCGCCGCCACCGCGGCCTTGATATTGGTTTTAATCGACCGTGGCCGCGCCCGGGCCGCGAAGTGAGAAAACCGCTTCGCTCGCGGGCGCAAGACGAGGTCGAGTCGACGGGTGAAGGTTAACGAAAGGAGTACGTAAGGTATGGAAGCTTTCAATTTCTTAGCGGAGCACTATCGCGCCGGCGGCTGGGGGATGCATCCCATCCTCGTCACGGGCATATTCGCGATTTCGATTATTATCGAGCGCGTATGGTTCGTCTTCATAAAGTCGAACGTCAACGCCGAGCGGTTCACGCGCGAAGTACTCAACATGATTAAACAGGGGAAGGTCGAACAGGCCAAGGCGCTGTCGAACCGTTCCGACGCGGCGCTCTACCGCATCACGCGGGCGGCGTTGTCCGCGGCCGGCGGCAGCATGCGCGACGTGCAGGACGCGGTGGACGAGGCCAGCCTTTCGGAGCTGCCCCGTCTCGACAAGAGGACGCCCTACCTGGCCATGCTGGGCAACGTCGCCGTTCTATTGGGCCTGCTGGGGACCATTACGGGCCTGATCAAGACCTTCGCCGCGCTGGGTGGCGCTTCCGCGGCCGAGAAGGCGACGATGCTTTCCGAGGGTATTTCGGAAGCCATGAACTGCACCGCCTTCGGCCTGATCGTCGCCATCCCGTCGCTGGTCGTATACGGCATGCTCCAGGGCCGGGTGACGCGCATCAACAACGACATCGACGCCAGCATGGTCCCCATCATCAACGCGCTGGCGGAATACGAAGGCAAGCTGTAATTTCGGCCGAGCGTAACGTAAGGAGTTGATGGCCTTTGGCATTCGCTCCCAAGAAGAGGATAAAGCGCCGCGAAGTTTGGGAAGACCCGGAGCTCGTGCCGTTCATCGACATGTTGGTGGTGTGCTGCTGCTTTTTGTTGATGTCGGCGTCGCTTCTCCAAACCGCGGTAATCGAGATCTCGCTACCGACCACAACGGGACCCACGGGAGAGAGCGCGATGACGCCCCAGGCCGGCGAACTCAACCTCTCGCTGATAATAACGGACGAGGGATTGCGCGTCGGCGGCGCGGGCGCAATATTGCCGCTCATCCCCAAGAAGAGAGACAAGTTCGACTGGGATAAGTTGACCGAAACACTCAAGGACGTCAAGAAGGAGTACGGCGACCAACAGTCGATAATCATTATCTCGGAACCGGAGATAGTTTACGACAACATCATCCATGCGATGGACGTATGCGTTGTGGAAGGTTTCCCGGACATCGCGTTATCGGGCCAAATCACGCAGTAAACGTTTACCCGCGCGGAAAGTAGGTGAGACATGGCCAAACAGGCGAGCAAAATACAAGAGAAAGGAACGCTGGGCCGCCTGAACGTGCGGATGAAGGAGCGGGCCGAGGAAGGGCGCAAGAGGGAAGCCCGCCTTATGCTCGTTTCGCTCATTGATACTTTCGTCATCCTGGTCGTTTTCCTTTTCCAGAACTTCTCGGCCGAAGGCGACATTATGTCGATCGCGCCGGACCTGACGCTCCCCGAAGCGCGGGTGGAGAATAAGCCCACGCAATCGGTCATCGTCGCCGTAACGAACAAGTCCATCGTCGTCGAGGGCAGGAAGGTCGCCGGCGCGGACGAAGCGCTGAAGGACCCCGACCTCGTCATCGACGGCCTTTACGAAGAGATGGTGCGCATAGCCGACTTGAAGCGGGCCATCGCCGAGCTGGACGAAAGTAAGGAGTTCCGCGGCGAGGTCATCATCCAAGGCGACAAGCTGATAACCTTCGAATTGCTCAAACGGGTGATGTACACCTGCGGCCGGGCGGAGTACGGCGAAATTTCGCTGGCCGTTCTCAAAAACCGTTAGGTCGAATCCGGACGAAAGGAGGTGATTGCGAAGGTGGTTGCAGTTAAAGCAAAGAAGCAAGTCTTGGGGCTCCGCGTTATCTGCGACGGTAGAGTCCTGAAGGATTTCGACGTCGAGGATAGGCTGACGATTGGTGGGGCCCGCACCGACCACGTAATTACGGCCGGTGGTAAAAAATCCGCGGTTTTATTCCGCATCGGCAAAAGCGGCGACGCGGAATTGTTGTTGGCCGAAAATTACCGCGGCGAAATCGGCGGCGACGGCGAGATGCTCTCGTTCGGGCATCTTAAGACGTTGGGCCTTTTAAAACGCGAGGCCGGACGGTACGTCGTCCCGATACAACGCGGCCGTTCCGGGCACGTCGAGGCCGACGGCCTTACGTTCGAGTTCACGTACCGGCCCCCGCTTTCGGCGAAGGAAGTCGTCGTTCCCAAACGCGGCCCCGGTTACGAGGCTACCGGGACTTGGTTCGACTCTGATAATGTGCGTTACTACCGGGTCTTAGCCGTGGTAGGGGCCATATTGGTGGCCTTCATGGTCGGCTCGCAGTACGCTCAGATCGAGGAAAGGGGCTTCAAGGTCGAGGACCTCGTTAGCCGCGTGACGAAACTCGAGATCCCGGAGGCTACGGGCGTCGGTATAGTTACCGAGGCCGAAGGCGAAGGCGTAGGGACCGGCGGCGGTGGCCGCGGTGGCGGCGGCAGCGTCGGCGAGGGTATCCCTACGACCGGCGTCGTCGCGGCGATTACGACGCTCGGTACCGGCTCGGGTAGGTCCATCGCGGACCTCTTGGGCGCCGGCGGTTCTTCCGGCGACCTGGACAGCATAGCCAACCGCCTGGGCGGCTTACGCGGCTCGGCCGGCGGCGGCGCGTTGGGCGGCGGCCTGGGCGCCGGCGGCGCCGGCGGCACCGGCCTGGGCGGCGGCATGGATGGTATCGCGGGCCTGGGCGGCGGTTACGCCGGCCGCGGCCCCGGCGGCAAGCTGACGAAGAAGATGGTCTCCGTTTCGGGGACGATATCGTCGGTGGGCGGCGAAGCCGCGGGCGAGGCCAACCGGTCGCCCCAGGTCATCGCGAGCGTAATCCGTCGCCACCTGGTGGGCATCCAGAACGCGTACAACTCCGCTCTTAAGAAGAACCCGACGTTGGGCAGCGGCAAGATAACGGTCCGCTTCAACATAACGGCGGACGGTTCGGTGGGTAGCGCCAGCATTATCACCAATACCCTGAATTCCCCGGCGCTTTCGGGTTCCATCCTCTCCCGGATACGTAGTTGGCGGTTCCCGCCCGTTAAAACGGGGAGCGTGACGGTAGTTTATCCGTTCGTCTTCGTGGCCTCGGAAGTGTAAATTACGCGTCGGGCGGCGGCCCCCGCGGGCCGCCGCCCGGCGGCCCGGGAAAAGGTAAAAGAGGTGGCATAAACGGGCCCTGTAACGGGCCGGGCCAATCAAAGATATGGCCGGAAAATTGTTCATACACGTTGACGGGAAGAATTACGGGCCGCTCGCGCCGGAGGAAGTTACCCGGTGGGTACGAGACGGTCGGCTGACCGGCGACGATTACGTTTGGGAGCCGGAGCGGAGCGGGTGGGTTCGGGCCGCCGAGCTTGGCTTCTTGAACGCGGCGTTGGGGAAGAAGGACGTGAGCTACCACGTCCGCATAGGTTCCGATACCATCGGCCCCATGGACCTGGACGAGGTCGTTCGGCTTATAAGCGAGGGCCGGTTTAACGCCATGGATTTCATTTGGCTCGAGGACGAAAGGCGTTGGGCCCGGGCGGGAGAAGTTTCGTTTTTAAGCCCCTACTTCCTCAAACAGATCCGCGAGCAAGTCGAAGAGGCCCGTCTGGAGAAGGAGAGCGAGGAGCTGGAGGATGTCGGCAAGGGGGCCGAAAAGCGCGAGCGCGCCGTTATGCCCGCGTGGCGTAAGGAAGCGCGCCGCGACCTGTCTCGCGTCGACGACCGCAATTACCTGAAGACGCTGGTGACGATGTTCCTCGTCAATATCCTGGTAATTACCACGGCGAGCTTCGTGGAAGTCCCCGAGCCGGAGGAAGTGCGGCCCGCGGAGGTACTGAGTCGCGTTGCCAAACTGGTGGTGGATAAGCCGATAGAGGTCCCGCTCGAGCCGCTCGTCGAATCGGAAGAAATCATATCCGCTCCCGGTACCGGTACCACCGGCGGCGGAGGCGGCGGCGGGGGCGGCGGCCAGGGCGGCGAGGACTACGCCTCGGTCGGCGTCGTCGGCCTTATTACCAGCATGGGCTCCGACGGTTCGGTGGCGGACCTCATGGGCTCCGGCGGCGACCTCGACATTATAGCGGGCAACATTGCGGGCCTTAAGACCGGCGGTTCCGGGACGGTGGGTCGCGGGACGGGCGGAGGTTTCGGCCCCGGAGGGCCGGGGCTGGGCCTGGGCGGCGGCGGTACCGGCCTCGGTTTGCTCGCCGGCACGGCGAAGAGGGTCGGCCGCACCGAGATCAAGAAGGGCCGGGTGCGGGTTGCGCCGCCGGGCATTACCGGCGCCGCAGCCACCAACAGCCTGCGCTCCAGTGCCGTCATAGCTCGCATCGTGAACCAGCGCAAGGCGGGCATCGAGTACATCTACAAGAAGTACCTCAAGACTAACCCGACGATGGAGGGGAAGATCGTCGTCCGGTTTACCATCGCCGCTTCCGGCGCCGTAACGGCGTGTTCGGTCGTCTCGTCTACGATGGGTAATCCCGCCATGGAGCAAGAGGTGTGCGGCCGCATAATGACGTGGCGCTTCCCGCCCATAGACGCGGGGGACGTCACGGTCGTGTACCCGTTCGTATTCTTCTCGGCGGGCGCGTAAACGCGCCTGGGTAGTTGGCGAAAGGCCGCCTGCGGGCGGCCTTTTTATTAAAATATTATTGACACCGTTGCGGCTATATGGTAGTTTCGGCTTAAAATTATAGGTCTTTTACACCCGGCGCTCGGCGCCTTCCGCATCGGGTAAGAATATGACAAACGGCAGCCAGGAATTCACGATTTCGGACATCATTCAGACGTTGAGACGGCAGTACAAGGTCGTTATCGGCGTCCCCTTAGTCGTTACGGTGGCCGCGGTCGTTTTCGCCGTTACGTTAAAGAATACCTATAGAGTCGAGGCGACGCTCGAGGTAGGCCGCGTGATGGAGTACCCGATCGAGGCCCCGCCCACGGTGATCGACCGCATCTGGAGTAAACCTTTCTTGGCCAAAGTGGGTCGCGAACTGGGCATGAAGGAGCCGCCCGCCCAGCTTCAGAATATGGTGGAAATCGAATCCATCTTCGCCGAGAGCAGGGACCGGCCGTTGACGCGAGGGATAAAAATAACCGTTCAATCGGACGACCCCGAGAAGAGCGCCAAGTTCGCCAAGGGCATTTTAAACGAGGCGGTTGCCGAGCACGAAGAGGTATACGAAGAATCGGTTGCGGTCAGCGCCGGTTACCTGAAAGAGCTCGACGAGAGGATGGCCGAGATCCGCGCGCAGATTAACCGCGGCCACGAGGGTATTACGCGGCTGATGGCCACCGGCCGCGTTAACCAGGTGGAGTTATCGTACCTCGCCAGTTACATCGAGGAGAAGGAGAGTTACGTCCTTCACCTGGAAGAGATAGCGTACGATTTGCGGAATAAACTCCGCAAGGAGATATACACTTCCCCGACGCGGATTAAGGTGGAGCCGATACCCCCCGGAACGCCTTCAGGCCCGAACCGCCGCCGTATAATCTTGCTGGCCTTTGCCATATCTTTCGCGTTGGGCGTAATAATCGCGTTTTTCTTCGACCGGCCCTCAGGTAAGGAACGCGACGCGCGTGCCCCGGCCGAGGACGAAAAAAAAAAGTGGCCCCCGGCGGTAGAACCGGAGCCGGCGCCGACTCCCGAGCCGACGCCGAATACCGCGGCGCCTGAGCCGGCCGGCCGGGAGCCGCCGCCGGTACGACGCCCAGAGGTAAATCGCTTGCCCGAACAACGGAACTTAACGCTCCCCGATTACTGGCGGATATTCCGGAGCCAGGCGTGGATAGTAGGCGTCACGTTGGTTTTGGGTTTAATTTTAGGTTTAATTTACGGCCTTGCCAAACCTCGCGAATATCAGACCGACTTCGTCATATCGACCGGTATCGTCGGCGACCATTGGCTCCATAGCCCGATGATAATAGAAGAACAGTGTACGTCGCATTGGTTCTTGAACGAGCTCTCCAACCGGTTAAGTAGAAAATACGACGTCTTCGAACTCCAGGATATGGTCGAGGCCGAGCTCGTTATGACGCCCACCAAGGGCCTTACCCGCGAGCTGAGGATCGCCGTCAAAGCGGAGTCGCCCGAAGATTGCTACGCGTTGGCGACCAACTTGGCCCAGCTCCTGGAGGAGGCCGACCGCGAGGATTACGAGAAGACGCATCGGATGTTCGAGGGTTACCTCGGCGACCTCGAGAAGGTCATGGACCGGCTGGCCGGGGCGCCGATAGGGCTGGAGCCGTCGGCTTTGGCGCCGGGCCTGACGGTTTATCCCCCGGACGAGGAGACCGAGTATTCGGGCGGGGCGCAGGCGTATTCCCTCTTTTCGCGGTCGATACCGTACGAGGAGAACCCGTACGCCATCTCGAGCCTGGCCCTCTTCCAGCAGGTTTACGTCGACACTTATATCAAGACGCGAAGTCCGGTCTTCTCCCAGCCGACCACCGTTATAGTACCCCCGTTAAGGCCGACTAAGCCCGAGGGCCCGGGCCCCGTGAGTATCGTCTTAATAGTGCTTTTCGTCTCGCTGGTCCTCGGCATTACGTTGGCCGCGGTAAGCTACCGACTACGACAAGCCGGGGCCGGGACGTAAGGCTCTCTCCGCTTGCGCGCGGCCCGGGAAGTGAAGTCGAGGTGGGGCGTGTTCAAGCGGCCGCTCGCGATACCATTCGCTCTACTTTTCTCTGTATGCGTTTTAATATTGGACTTCACGGCCGCCGGGCCCGTCTCGGTGCTGGGCCTCTACGGATGGGCCGCGGTGGCGTTCGCCGCGGTGTTGGTGTTCGTAGCGGTCCAGAATTGGTTAAACACTAAAGGCTTCGTTCCCCCCGGTATTTTAAAGCCGCGCGAGGCGGCTTTTTTTATCTCGGGCCTGGTCGCTTCGGCGTCCATCGTCGGCCGGGCCATGGCGTCGCTTCCCGTGGCGAACACGTACGCCGCCCTCCCCAACTGGCCGCCGTTATACCTGGTGATTTTTCTACTGGTCGTCGCCGTCGGCGCTTTCTATTGGCTCAGCGGCCGCGACCTCCTACCGTGGAGCCTCTTCGCCCTTCTGGTCCTCGCCGCGGTAAACGGCCAATTGTTCAAGCTCGCCGCCGGCGGATGGGGCGTATTTTTCGGTTTTTCCGCGGCGGTGTTTTTCTTCCAAAGCGAATCCTCGACCGGCGGCAGGTCTCGCCTCTCGTACGTGGGCGGGGCTTTAATTATTTTTATCGTCGCCGCCCTCGCCAGCCTGTTGTGGTCGCAGGATTGGGGAGGCAGCTTCCGGACCGTATATTTCCTCGCCAACGGTTTCCTGATATTCGTAATACTCGCCCGCGAGCTCGAGGCCCCGGACGTTCTCGTTATACCGGCCGCTCTGGTGTGGGCGATATTACTGACCGAGGTCGTCCTCGAGGTAGCGCTGGCGGCCAAGTTCGCGGTGGTTTGGCGGTGGATACCGCCCAACATCCCGCAGGAGAACCTGTTCTGGACGATGGGGGTTTCGCGCAACGCCATCAGCACGTACTTCGTCGCCGCGCTGCCGCTGTTAATCCTTAGCGCCAAGTCGGCCCGGCCCGCGGCGCCCCGTTGGTTGTTGTGGGCCCAGGTCGCCCTCTCGATCGCCGTGCCGGCGCTGACGCTGTCGAAATCGGGGGTCCTGGGGCTGCTGGTGGTCGTGTGGTTTGCGTTCGCGTTTTGGGGGCCGGAGCGCCGAATGAATTTGAAGCTGTTGGCCTCGGCCGCGGCGGTCGTTCTCGTAATTTTAGTTCTACTGGTCGTGCTGGTACTCCCGGGAGGCGCGGCTCGCTTCTTGAACCCGCGGGCGTACACCACGCACCTCGTGACGTTCAAAGTGGCGTTCGACGCTTTGCGCGACCACCTTCTAACGGGCGTCGGCCTGGGCTCCGATTTAGCGTGGGTCGGGCAAGCGCGCGCGTTGTCGCCAAACGAGCTGGTGGCCGTGCCCGAATACCTCGTGGGCCGGAGCCACAGCGTAATCGCGGAAGTGGCCGGGACGATGGGCCTTTTGGGGTTGGTGGCGTTTTTCATCGTGGTCCAGACGGCGGTGTGGGCGGGCGCCAACCTGGTGAGGTTGGAAGGGGACCGGTTTTTCTTCGGAATGGTGAGCGCGAGCCTGGTGGGGGCCGGCGCGATATTGACGGTGGCCTTCGGCCTGGGCGGACTCTCGCCGGTTCCTATTATCGTTTTCGTGGGCTTGGCGATTTACGAGGGAGGCATACGACGGCGCGGTTTGGGGGCCGCGGCGCCGACGTGGCTCGCCGCCGCCTTTTCGTTATTATTGGTAATCGGCACCGTGTTGGGTTTATCGGCGACGGCGTCGGAACAGGACCTGGCGCGGGGCTCCGAGCGGCGTAGGGCGGGCGATTTCGACGGCGCCGTCGGGTGTTTCAAGCGCGCGGCCGTGTTCGCGCCCTGGGCCGCGACGCCGTACGAACGCCTTGCCGAGTGCCATCTCGCCGACCGCCGGGGAGACCTCGGGCAAGCTCTCGACGCCTACCGGGCCGCGGCGGGCCGTTCCCGCGGTAACGCGGCGTACCCCGAGCGGTGCGGGTTATTATCTTGGGTTCTGGGCGACGACGAGCGCGCGTTGGCCTACCTCGCCCGGGCGGTGGAAGCGGACCCCGCCGGCTTGGTCGGCGGCGCGCACCAGACGCCGTACGCCCTCGTACTGGCTAGCCGCGGCGAAACGGCCGCAGCCCGCCGGGCGCTCACGGAGGCGGTTCTGGTCGACCCCCGGCTGGCGGCCGGTCCGGCGTTCGCGTCGTCGGATGCCGGCGGCGCGCGACGCACCTATTTACGCGTCGTTCCCCGCGACGCCGACCGCGGCCTCCGGGAAAAGATAGCCTTTTCGCTCTGCGGCGTCAGGGGTTACGAGGCGCGGTCGTTCCCCCGGTTCGTCGCCGGCGTGCCCGCGGCGTACCGGCGCGACCTCTGCCTGGAGGACGTCTACGCCGCAGGATTCCGCGAGCGGTTCGCCCTCGACGGTGCCGGCGGCAGGATAGCCGGCGCCGCGGCGTACCGGCTGGGCGAAGGTTACGCCGAGACGCGGCTGCAATCCAACGCCGTTTTCCGCGACCTGGAGGCGTTGGCCGTTATACCCGCGGACGACCCCGGCGTCGGCCTCGCGTTCTTCCCGGCGCAGCGCCCCGACGTCGAAGAGCGGAGGTGGGAGCTGCGGTCCCTCTTGGGGATGGCGCTGTTGGCCGAAGACGCCGGCCAAACGTCGGCGTTGCCCGAGATAGCGGCCGCGTTCGAAGCCCTGACGGAAACGCTGCGCGTACAGCTCCCGCGACCGGGTGTGCCCCGTACGGCGGGGACCGAACGGCTGCGTTATTACGCGCTGGCCGAGGAAAAGGCCGTGTGGGACCTCGAGCTGGCGGACGCCTTGCTTGCAGGCGGCGACGGCCGCGGCGCGTGTCGCTACTACGCGCGGGCTTTGGCGTTGCTCGTCGAGGGGGCGGCGGGCGTTCGCGAGGGGCTCCTCCGGCGAGCCGTGACGGGAACGTTGAAGTGCGACGCGCTGGCAAAGCTGGCCGGGGGCGGCGCGAGGGGGCCGCGGTTGCCGTACGTTCGGCAGCCGTCGCCGGCCGCTTTCGCCGCGTACGCGTACGCCGAAGAATTTTATGGGGACTACAAAAGGGCGCTTACCAGGTATCGCGAGGGGTTGACGCGTTACCCGGGCGACGTCGGCCTGTTGGCGGCGTCGGCCGAGTTCTACCAGCGGCGCGGTTTACAGAACGAAGCTCTTAAGCTTCTGGAAGGGGACGGCGTGCCGAGGGACCTACCGCTATGGCGGCGGCGGGCGGAGATAGCGGAGCGGGGCGGCGACCTCGCCGGGAGTATGACGCGGCTTCGGACGCTCGAGCAGGAATACCCGGGCGACCTCGTAACGTACCTTGCGGAGGCGAGGCTTTACGGCGGGGAGGGCCGTTTCGACGAAATGACGGCTTCCCTCGAGCGCGCCCGGCGGCGAATTCCGACCGGGTCGCTGTGGGCGTCGCGGTACGCGGCGGCGCTTTTGGCGCAAGGCGACCTAGAGGGGGCCGCGGCGTACTACGCGCAAGCCCGCCGGTTAAATCCCTTCGACCTCGAGCCGTACGTCGTGTGGGGGGAGGAGCTTTGCCGGCTAGGCCGCGCCGAAGAAGGTTTGCGGTTGTTGCGGGATGCCGTGCGGGTCGACCCGGATTCGACGTGGGCCCGGCGGGCGTTGGCGGCCGCCTGCGAAGAACTCGGGCGCTTCGACGAGGCGGAGCGGACGTACCGAGAGGGCGTCATCCGCGAAGGCCTGGGCTCGCCCATCACGCTGGCCTACGACGACTACTTTAAGCGGCGGGGCGAAGGCCGCGGACGGCGCCGCGTGTTGGAGGCGGCGTTGAAGAAGGACCCGGCGGACGCCGCGTTGTATGAAAGGTTAGGCGAGCTGGCGCTGGCCGCGGGGGAAACCGAAAAGGGCCTGAACCTCTTGAGTGCGGCCGTGACGCTCGAGCCGGCGTCGCCGGGAGCCAACGCCGCCCTCGGTTTCTATTATCGCACGCACGGCCGGGCGGCGGCGGCCGTGCCCTATCTCGAGCGGGCGCGGGCCGCGGCACCCACCGCCGCCCCTTATCGCATCCTCCTCGCCGACGTCTATATCGAAGCCGGTCGTTACCGCGACGCCCTCGCCGAGCTCGACGCCGTCGACGACCCGGCACATTCGGCTAAAGTTCTCGCGTTGCGCGCGAAGGCGTATTATAATCTGGGCGACCGGAAAGCAGCGTCCGCGGCGGCGCGGCGGGCGATGGAGCTCGAGCCCGCGCTCGCCGAAGCGAAAGAGTTCATCACGGAATAAACGCGGTTCTCTGTTATTCGAAGGAGGCATCCGCTTTGAACATCAAGCCCCGCGAAATTATAAACCAGATCTTACCGTACAAACCCGGGAAGCCGGTGGCCGAGGTGCAGCGCGAGCTCGGCCTGGAGAAAGTCATCAAGCTCGCTTCCAACGAGAACAACCTCGGCCCGTCCCCCAAAGCCATAGCCGCGATGACGGAGGCGCTCGCCGGCGTCCACGAATATCCCGAGGGCTCGGGTTACTATCTCGTGAACGCCATCGCCGAAAAATACGACCTGGCGTTCGACCAGATCGTGCTGGGCAACGGCGGCAACGACCTCATCGAGCTCGTCGTCAAGACCTTCGCCGGCCCGGACCACAACGTCGTCTCCGGGCACCCGTCGTTCATTATGTATAAGATCGGGACTTTAATAATGGGCGCCGAATTCCGCGGGATACCCCTCAAGGATTACAGGTTCGACTTGCCGGCGATGGCCGACGCCGTGGACGAGCAAACCAGGGTGGTGTTAATCGCCAACCCCAATAATCCTACCGGGACCATAGTGACTCGAGCCGAGGTCGACGATTTCCTCGAGCGCGTGCCCGATACCGTGCTCGTCGTTCTGGACGAGGCGTACTTCGACTTCGTAACGGCGAAGGACTACCCCGACGCGCTCGACTACGTGAGGGCCGGGCGGCCGGTGATGGCGTTGCGCAGCTTCTCGAAGAACTACGGCCTCGCCGGCCTGCGGTTGGGCTGGGGCGCCGCGGACGCCGAACTTGTGGGCGCGATGCACCGCATCCGCCAGCCTTTCAACGCCAACCGGCTGGCGCAAGTCGCCGGCGTCGCGGCGCTGGAAGACGACGAACACCTCGCGCGCAGCTGCGAGATGGTCGCCGCCGGCCGCGAGCAAATTTACCGCGGCCTGGAAGAATTGGGCGCGAAATACGTGCCGTCGGAGGCTAACTTCGTCCTGGTCGACTTGGAACGGGAGGCCGCGCCGGTATTCGAGGGATTGTTGAAGCTGGGGGTCGTCGTCCGCCCTATGGCCGGCTGGGGCCTTCCGAACGCGCTGCGGGTCTCGGTCGGGCGGCCCGAGGAGAACGACGCCTTCCTCCGCGCGCTGGCGACCGTATTAGGGAAGTGAGCGGGAAAACGCGCTAAATAAAAACCCGGCCTCCGCGGCCGGGTAAATTTTTTACGGTTAATATTAAAAAATCCCGAGGCCTGCGTAGAACAGGAACATGTCCACGTCCTTGCTTTTGGACGCTTTAAACCCCGGTATGTTTTCCGCCATAAATTCGTCTATACGAGTACGGCCGATGCCGAAGGCGTGGATGTAGCGTACGCCCACCTGGGGCGCGACCGGCGATATGGGGAAGAGTTCCAGGCCGAAGTCGGCGTGGAGGCCGGCGCCCTTTTCAGGTTTCACCGCTTCCTCGAATTCCTCGAATTCCGGGATGGCGGCGGCGATGAGCGACAGTGGGACGCCCTGGGCTTCCATATCGCGGTAGTAATAACCGGCGCCGCCCTCGACGTGTACTTTGACCGCTAAGTTTTTTATGGCGTAGAAACGCAGGCCGCCGCCGAAATAAAACATGCTGGAGTTTATCTTGCCCAATTCGCGCAGCTGTTCCGGGATGGGAAGCGGGCGCGGCCAATATTCATTAATGTATTCGTTTAGCAGGTCCGTAAATTCCTTATCCTGCCCGAGCTGAGTGTAGCCGCCCATCGGCACGACGGCCAGCGGGCCGGGCAGGCCGATCTCCAGCTCCATCATGACGCCCAGGCCGCCGGTATACCGTTCACCCAGCTCGCCCAGGGTGGACGTATAGCCGCCTTTGAAATTGACCAGCGCTAACGCGGGGACCGCCGCTATGCATAACGTAACGAAAGCTTTAAGCTTCATCTTCCACTCCTTTGTGTGGATTAATTATAACCGATGGCCGCGACCGCGTCAAGCGTCAGTAACTCCAACCGATGAAGAATCTTATGGGCACGAACGGGCCCAGCGATTCAAAGTCGGTAAGTACGGTATGGTCCGTCCGCAGCGCCAGGAATCCCCACAGGATAACCCGCAGCCCCAGGCCGAAGCCGCCCCGTACGCGTCCCAATTTTTCGTCCCACGCCTCACCGACGTCGAAGAATAGCGCCCCCCGCACCGGCGGCATGGGCGCCGTTCCGATGGCGGTGTGGAGGCCGAAGGGTTCCAGTATGGGGAAGCGGTATTCGGCGTTGAACATCGCGAAGCGGTGGCCGCGGAAGTCAAACCATTTGTACCCCCGCATGGAGAGGCTGCCGCCGCCGTACACCGGCCTCGCGTCCGGCCCGAACGTCCCCACGAAGATGCCGCGGAACGCGAAGGCCTGCGTGCGCGTCGTGCGTAAGTAATGGCGCAGGTCTCCCAACAGGTATAAGTAGTCGCGGCGGCGCCGCCTGATGTCTTCCGTCAAGCCTACCGTTAGGTGGAGCCGTTGGCCGTCGACGGGACCGTCGCCATACCAGAGCGAGGTATCCCGCGCCCCCGAGAGGTACGGCGAGACCTTGGTGCCCACCTCGGGCGGCGCGGATATCTCCCACGTCCGCTCCAACTCGTAGAGGTACAGGCTGCCGCCGACGCGGTGGAACCGGTCCAGCGGGTATACGAGCGTAGCGCCGCCGCCGGCGCGCGTCTCGGTATAATAGCGGCCCGCCGTACCGTGTAAATAGTCGAATCGGTCTTGGACGTAGCGGAAGGCGCCTACGCCGTAGCCCACGCGACGGCTGAGGTCGTAGTAGTCGACGCCCACGCTGGTGCGCTCCAGAAACTCGTCCGCGGTGTTGGCGTCGTTGCCGAATTGGACCAGGATGTTCTTGTCGTTCAGGACGTCGGTGAACGATATCACGATGCCGGTCTCGGTTCCGAATTCGGGCCCGTACGCTACGGCGCCCGCGAAGTAATCGAGGGCGAACGTGGTTCTATAACCTCGGACGGGGAAGCTATTTACCGGCAGCGCTATGGGGGGTTCGGGCGCGGCGGGTTCCGCTACTTCCCCTTCGCCCGGGCCTTGCGGCTCGAGGGTCCCCAGGTAAATGTTGTAGCTCTGGTCGGCGAGGCCGATGAAAGATACCTCGCCCGGCGCGCCGCCGGGCCGCGGCGCGACTTCCGTCACCCCCGTCAGCGAATTCGACAACGACCTCGTTCCGTTACTCCCCTCCCAAAGGTACACGTCGTACCGGCCGCCGCGGTCGGAGACGAAATAGATGTTGCCGTCGTCGTCGGCGCTCGGGTAGAGGTCTCGCCACGGGCCGGCGGTGAGCCTTTCGACCTCGTTCGTAGTCGGCTCGAGGCGATAAAGGTTGTAATAGTCTTTACGCGAGGCGACGCTTCTCTCGGAGGCGAAAATTATTCCCTTCTCGGTCCAACAGGGGTAGGCGTCGTCGGCCGGGTCGTCGGTCAGCGCGCGCCGCTCGCCCGTGGCGCGCGTTACGACGTACAAGTCCGCCTGTCCCCGGCGCGCCAGGCCGCGGAAGACGATCTCTTCGCCGTCGGGGGAGAAGGCCGGCGAGCCCAGGACGATGAGGTCCTCGAACTCGTAGTTTTCCACGACTTTGCCGCGCGTGACGTCGTATATGTATAGGCGGTCCTGGTCGTGGGCGCGCGCGGCGAACGCTATGAAGCGGCCGCCGTAGGTGCCGAGCCGTTCGCGGTAAACGTGCACGACGGTGTAAGACGGCGATTCCTCGCCGGCGACGAGCTTGCGGACCTCGGCGCTCCGGCCGTCCTCTTCGACCGTCATCACGTACAGGCTTGAGTGACCTTCTTCCCCGGAGAGGAAGGCCAGGCGCCGTTCGTCCAGCCAGGCGATGCCGCTTCTCATCCCCGGGCCTTCGGACAACTCCTCGCCCATGGCGCGTAGCTCGGTGCGTTCGGCGTAGCGCGGCCAGTAACGCTTGCGGAGCCAACGCTGCCAGTCCTCGTCGAACTCGCGGAATGGGACCGGCAGAACGAGGTCCATTACTTCGTCGTAATCGCGGTCGAGCCAACCCTCGTCGGTTATTTTCATGATTTTATCTTCGCCGTACGTTTCGGCGAGGTAGCGCAGCGCGGCCTCGCCTTCCCTGTACGCCAGGTACGTTCCGGCGATGCTACGCCATTCCTCGAGCGGTACGAGCGCATCGCTATAGAGGGCGTCGGCCAGGAACGACTCCGAGAAGCTATCCCAATCCGTCGACATGTATTCCGCTAACCCCTCGACGTACCAGAACGGCGGCTGGCCGTAGTCGTACCTGTTGTGCCTTTTGTAGACGTCGCGGAGTTTCTGGTACATAAAGAAGTGCGCCATCTCGTGGCGTATGACCCGCCGGAGGCGGAGATACGAACCGTCGAACGGTATCACGACGCGGTGCCTCATCAGCTCTATGAAGCCGGCTACCCCTTCGGGCAGGATGTACGGCAGGATGTTGGTCTCTTGAAACTCGCTGTGGGAGCTGTAGATTATTAGCGGGACGCGTTCGCGCGGGGTGTACGCCATGCGTACCGAGAGGTACTCCCACGTCTCCTCCGCCATTCCGACGGCGCGCTCCGCCAACTCGCGCTCGGCGCTGTAGAAGTAGAGGTCGACGTGGTCCCCTTTGATGATTTGCCAATCGTGTCCGTAGTATTGTACTTTATTCTTGCCGAAGTAGGTGTACGCCCCTGCCGTCGCGGTTATTAGCGAAAGCGCCGTCGCTGTTAGGAATAATTTACGCATTATATTGACGAGAGGCAACCGCGGCCAGCCCCGCCCTTTACGGCTTAACCGATTTCCGGGCGAGCGCCGCGGCGCCGATCGCGCCGGCCCACGTACCGAACAACGCTTCGCGCGTCGCCAGCGAGGCGAGCGCGGGCGGCAGCGCCGACTCTTTCATCCTGTCGAGTGCTCGCGGTACCAGCGGCGGCCACGCCCGGGCGACGCCGCCGCCCACGACCAGCGTACCCGGGTTCAGGAGGTTTACGGCGGCGGCTAGCGCTACGCCCAGATAGTCGGCCGCCTCTTCCAAAATCGCCCGGCTTCCGGCGTCCCCCGCGGCGGCCGCCGCCGCGACGCCGTCGACGTCGGCGAAGGCCGGGGCTTCGGGCGGGCGCCGGGTATTGGCGCGTCGCACGATGGCCGAGCCGCCGGCGTACGCCTCCACGCATCCCCGCCGGCCGCATCCGCACGGTTCGCCTCCCGCCGGCACGACCGGTACGTGGCCTATTTCCGCGGCGAAGCCGTCCGCGCCCCGGAATACCTCGCCGCCGGCGACGAGGCCGCCGCCTATACCGGTGCCGACGAATACCGCGAGTAGCGGCTCGCGGGCTTCGGCCTCCGCCAGGTATTCGCCGTACGCCGCGGCGTTGACGTCGTTTTCCAAAATAACCGGTAGTCCCAAGGCGTCTCGAAGCCGGGCCGCCAACGGTTCGTTCGCGAATCGCAAATTAGGCGAGGCGACCAGCGTGCCGGCTTCGGCGTCGACCTGGGCCGCCGCGGCTACTCCTACCGCGACGCACGGATATCGCTCTAAAGCCGCCGCCGCGGCCTCGCACATCCTACGCAAGACGTCGTCGAACCCGGCCTCGGCCCGAGTGGGAAAGCTCTGTTCTTCGACGACATAGTTTCGGGCATCGACTACCGCCAGCGACGTAGTAGTGCCGCCGAGGTCGATGCCCAACGTGTAGCGCGCCGACGTACGCAAAGCCTTTATGTGCGGCGCCGCATTAGGTACGCGATTCGTCGATTAATTTAATGATGCTCGACGTCTTACGTTCGACCCGCTCCGTTTCGCGCTTTCGTTGCTCGAGGGTTCGGAGGTAGTCTTCGGCGATGTTCAGGGCGGTGAGTATGGCGACTTTCTCGGTCGAGATGAGGTTGTTGTTCTCCGAGATCTCCCACATCTTGTCGTCCACGAACTTCGCGATCCGGCGTACTTCGTCGGGATTGCGGTCGCTCGTAATCGAGTATTCGACGCCGAAGATGGTAACCTTTGTCGTTTGTTTGCCTTGCGCCATATCGACCCCCGTCGGTTCCGGCCGGCGGCTAGGGCGCTATTCGCCTTCTTCTCCGGGCATTAGTTCCGCTTGGCCGCTTTCGCCTCGTTCCAACTCTTCTTCGAACTTTTCCAGTTTGCTTAACATCTGTTCGATACGCGTGCGGGCTTCCTGTTGCTGGGTGCGCAGCTGTTCGTTCTCGACGGCGAATTTTTTATACTCGTCTATCTTGCGGGCGAATTCCTCTTTCTCGCGAGCGGCGGCCTCCAACGCTTCCTCTTTGCGTTCGATGTCGCCCCGCAAGCGCGCGTTCCCTTCCTGGTGTTTCCGCACCGTTTGTACCAGGAGCATGACTTTCTCTTCGAGACTTTCGAGGTTGTCCATAAACCTCGCTCCTCGATGGGCTACTAGCTGCGTAGCGTTGCGTCGAACCGTTCGGTTAGTATTTTAATCGCGTCTTCGCGAGCGGCGTTGGCCTCCTCGTCGGTCAACGTCCGGTCGTCGGCCTGATAGCGAATTCGTATCCCCAGGCTTTTTCGCCCCGGCGGCAAGCCCTCGCCGGCGAAGACGTCGAATACCGATACGTCGCGTGCCAGCTCGCTCGAGTCGCGCAGCGCGGCGACGACGTCCGCTGCGGCCGTGCCGTCGTCGACTACTACCGCCAGGTCACGCACTACCGACGGAAAGCGTGAAACCGGGTGGTAGCGGCGGCCCGGCGCCGCGGCGTGGTCGTACAGCGGCGCGACGTCCATCTCGACGACGTGGCCCTCGCCGAACGGCTCCAGCGGCAAGCGAAGGTACTTCCCCTCGCCTTCGCCGAGCCGGAAGCTCTCGCCTTGCCAGGTCAACGGTACGTCGAGGGGGCGCGCCAGGGCTTCCACCACGCCCTTGACGAAGAAGAAATCGGCGCGGGGGGGCGGCCGCGACCAGTGCCGGGGTGCGGCTTCGCCCGCCGCCAACGCCGCGAGGCGGTGTCGCTCGACGACGCGGCCCTCTTCGCCCGGTTCGAATACGGTACCCAGCTCGAAGACGAGTACCGACGGCGCGCCCAGGCGGCCGTTGCGGGTGGCGACTTCCGCCAGCGCGGGCCAGAGCGCGGGACGCAGGTGCGAAAACTGGCTCACCGTCGGGTTGGCGACCCGGACGGCGGCCGCGGCGTCCAGGCCGTACGCCGCGAGCTTTTCGGGGTCGGTAAAGCTCGGCGTGTAGACTTCAGCGAACCCGGCCGCCGTCAGGACTTCGCGCGCGGCGCGTTCCAACTCCTCGCGCGGGACGCGCGCCGGCGCCGGCAACCTTCCCCCGGGTAGCGTGGCCTCGACGTCGTCATAGCCGTAGGCCCGACCCACTTCTTCGACTACGTCTATTTCGGCGTTCACGTCGCGCCGGTACGACGGCGCCGAGATAACGAGGTTCTCCATCCGGTCCAACCCCACGTCGAAGTAAAGGCGCCGGAGGAGCACCGCCATGTCCTCGCCGGTGAGGCTCGTTCCCAGCAGCATGTTGGCCCGGGCGGGCCGGAGGACGATAGCCGGCCGCGACCACTCGGTCTGACCTTCGTCGACCGGCGGCCCGAGTACGGTACCGCCCGCCAACTCCGCCGTGAGCCCCGCGGCGCGGTCCGCCGCCGTCAGCGTCGCGGTGGGGTCGGCGCCGCGTTCGAACCGGTACGACGACTCGGTCGACAAGCCGTAGCGCCGCGCGGTGCGGCGGGTGTTCACCGGGTCGAAGTGCGCGCTCTCTATAACGACCGCCTCGGTGGAAGACGATACCTCGCTGTCCAGGCCGCCCATAACGCCCGCCAGCGCCACCGGCCCCTCGGCGTCGGCGATTACGAGGTCTTCGGGCGACAGCGCGAGTTCCCGGCCGTCGATGAGGACGAGTTTTTCGCCGGCGGCCGCCCGCCGGATGACGAGTTTGCGTCCCCGGAGATGGGCGACGTCGAAGGCGTGCAGCGGCTGCCCCGTCTCCAAGTTCACGAAGTTGGTGATGTCTACGACGTTGTTGAGCGAACGGACGCCGACCGCCTCCAGCCGCTCGGCGAGCCACGGCGGCGACGGGCCCACGCGCAAATCGGTTACGACGCGGGCGGAGTAGCGGGGACACAAGTCCCGGTCGACGAGGTCCACGTCGACGGAGAAGTCCTTAGGGATGTTTACTTCTTTAATGAATACCGGCGGTAGCGTGAGCGGCGCGCCGGTGAGGAAGGATATCTCCCGCGCCAGGCCCACCATCGAGAGGCAGTCGCTGCGCACCGGGACGACGTCCACGTCGAAGACGACGTCGTCGCCGACGCGGCCGAGCGACTCGACTTCCAGGCCGGCCATCGTGAGCTGCCGGGCAAGCTTGTCGGCCGGCACGTTGGCCGGGCAGTAGTCGCGGAGCCATTTCAGGCTGTACTTCATCGTTTTAAAATTGTTTCAGGAACGCGAAATCGTTTTCGTAGAAGAGCCGGATGTCGTCGATGCCGTACTTGAGCATAGCGATGCGTTCCACGCCCATGCCGAACGCGTAACCCGCCCATTGTTCGGGGTCGTAGCCGACGTTGCGGAAGACGTTGGGGTGGACCATACCGGCGCCCGCTATTTCGAGCCAACCCGTGCCGCCGCAGGTCCCGCAACCCTCGCCTTCGCATACCGCGCACGAGACGTCGATTTCCGCGGAAGGCTCGGTGAAGGGAAAGAAGTGCGGCCGGAAACGCATCCCGGTGTCCGGGCCGAAGATGTACGCGGCGAAGGCGGCCAGCGTCCCCTTGAGGTCGCCCAGCGATACGTTTTCGTCCACCAATAGGCCCTCCACCTGGTGGAAGACGGGGTAGTGGGACGCGTCCACCGCGTCGGCGCGGAAGCAGCGGCCCGGGACGATTACGCGCAGCGGCGGCTGCTGCTCGAGCATTACCCGTATCTGCACCGGCGACGTGTGGGTTCGCAGCAGCCAGTCGTCGTTTACGTACAACGTGTCCTGGGCGTCGCGGCTCGGGTGGTCGGGCGGGAAGTTGAGCGCGCCGAAGTTGTGGAACTCGTCCTCCACCTCCGGGCCGTGCGCGATGGAGAACCCCAGGGAGGCGAAGAACGCCGTTATCTCGTAGTAGGTTTTGGTTAACGGATGAAGCGTGCCGATGGGCGGTGTTACGCCGGGCAGCGTGTAGTCGATGCGCGCCTCGCCGGCGTCCGCTTTTCGCGGGCCGAGCCGTTTTTGAAGCGATTCGTACTCGGCCTCGAGGCCCGCCCGGAGCTCGTTGAGCGCTTGGCCCGCCGCGGGTCTGTCGCCCTCAGCCAGCGAGGAAAGGTTTTTACTCAGCCGGCTTAGCGGCGATTTCCGGCCGAGGAATTCTATGCGCCAGTGCTCGAGCGCTTTTCGGTCGGAAACGGCGGCCGCCGCTTTCTCGGCCGCGGTTTTTAACGCCGTTGCTTCGGCTAAGAATTTTTTCGCGTCCTCGGTCATTCCAATGCGCCGGTCCGTTCTTCGGCCATGACGTCGTACAGCGTACGAGCCGCTTCTTTAGAAACGGATTTCGCCGCCGGTACCGTCGCAACTCGTACGACCAGGCGCCGGCGCGGGAACGTAAGCTCGACCGTTTCGCCCTCGTTGACGTCCCGGCCCGCTTTGGCGCTCTTGCCGCCGATTTTAACGTGGCCCGCGTCGCACATTTCTTTCGCCCGTGCGCGCTGCTTCACCAACCGCGCGACCGTAAGGAATTTGTCGAGCCGCATCGCCGACCGTTGCGAATATAACATTATATATTAATGCCTGTCAAAAGAAAACCTACGCCTTATTGCGAAATTACTTTAGGCCGGCGCGCCGCCGCGCGGCAATTCCCCCTTATTTTTATTGCGGCGTCGTTCGTGATAATCTTATAATTGGCGCCGTTGCGTCGTCGCGGCGGCCCCGCGTTGTCGATTTTATCACGTGGATAAATCGTAACTATGGCCCGTTTATACGAATACCAGGGTAAAGAGCTCCTGCGGCGGGCGGGCGTGGATGTCCCGCCGGGACGTGCCGTTCGTTCCGGCGCCGAGGCCGCGGTCATCGCCCGGGAGATCGGCGCGCCGGTCGTTCTGAAGGCCCAGGTCTTCATAACCGGCCGGGCGGCCGTGGGCGGCATCCAGTTCGCCGAAAACGCCATGGCCGCGGAACGCGTCGCCGGCCGCGACTTATTGGGCCGCAAGTTCAAGGGCCAGCGCTGCGACGTCGTCCTGGTCGAGCGGAAGTTGGACGTCGCCCGGGAGATGTACGCCGCGGTCGTCGTCGACAACGACGCCCGCAAACCCCTCCTCATATTTTCGTCCGTCGGCGGCAGCGGCGTCGAGGAGATAGCCGCCGCCCACCCGGAGGCGCTGGTAAGAATGTACGTCGAGCCGGCGCGCGGCCTTTACGGTTACGACGCGCGGGAGTTGGCGCGGCGCGCGGGCCTGCGGGGCCGCGAGCTCGTGGCCGTAGCGGACGTCTTGGTGAAGCTGTGGCGCGTCGCCCGCGACGCCGAGGCCCGGGCGGCGGAGATAAACCCGCTGGTCGTGACCGACGCCGGCGAGGTCGTGGCCGCGGACTGCCGCGTTACGGTGGACGACTACGCCGTATACCGGCACCCGGAGCTCGGCGTGGAGGTCGCCCGCGAGTTCGACCGGCCGCCCACCGAGCTGGACCTCATCGCCTACAACGTCGAGAAGGACGACTACCGCGGCACGTTTTATTTCGTCCAGCTCGCGGAGGGCTTCGAGCGGGAAGAACGCTACGTCGCGTTCCACGGCGCCGGCGGCGGCGGCTCGATGATGTCGATGGACGCCGCGCTGGCCGAGGGTTTTAAGATAGCCGACTTTTGCGACACCTCCGGCAACCCGCCGGCGAGTAAAGTCTACCGCGCGGCACGCATATTGCTGGCCCAGAGGAACCTCGTCGGTTACTTCGGCTCCGGCTCCGGCGTCGCGAGCCAGGAACAATTCCACTCCGCCCGGGGCCTGGTCAAGGCCTTCCGCGAGGTTTGGCTCGACGTCCCCTGCGTCGAGCGGCTGGGCGGCAACCAGGAAGAGCGCGCCATCCGGATACTGACCGAATATACGGAGGACTTGCCCGCGCCGGTGGAGTGCTACGGCAAGGATACGCCGGCGCGGTACTGCGCGGCGCGACTGCGCGAGCTCGTGGACGGCTACGACTACGGCGCTCGCCGCGAGAAGCCGCCCCGGGTGCAACATAAGTCTTCTTATTCTTTTAAGACGGTTACGGGCGGGACCGTCTCCTACGATTACGCGCGATGCGAAGGATGCGATTCCAAAGTATGCGTGGCGGAATGCGTCCCGCGAATCCTTACGCTGGAGGACGGCAGGCCGGTCTTGAATATCGGCGCCGACGAGGCGGCGCGCGGGCGCTGTAGCGAGTGCCTGGCGTGCGAGGTGGAGTGCCGGGCGCGCGGCAACGGCGGCGGCCTGATAACGCTGCCTATCCCCGGGTTGGACGATTATTTGAAGAAGACGCGTTGATATGTCAATCTTAGTAAGTAAAGAGGATAAAGTCCTCGTCGCCGGCATTACCGGCCGCGAGGGGCGGGCGCGCACCCGCCTCATGAAGGGCTACGGGACCAACGTTGTCGCCGGCGTCTCGCCGGGCCACGGCGGCGAGGAGGTGGAGGGCGTCCCGGTCTTCGATACGGTGGCCGCGGCGGCCGAGGCGGTAGGGGAGATCTACGCGGCGGTCGTCTTCGTGCCCGGGCCCGCGGTGAAGGAGGCCGCGTTGGAGGCCTTCGCCGGCGGCGTCAAGCTGGCCGTGCTGGTCCCCGACCGGGTACCGATATGGGACGTGATGGCCATAGACGCGGCGGCGCGCGAAGCCGGCGCGCGCTACGTGGGCCCCAACACGTTGGGCGTGCTCTCGGTGGACAAGGCCGTGCTGGGTATGGTCGGCGGCCGGCCCGAGTCGGCGCGGGAGTGGTTCAAACCCGGGCCGGTCGGCATCTCGTCGCGCTCGGGCGGAATAACGTCGTCGCTGGCGTACTACCTCGGCCGGGCGGGCGTCGGCGCGACCACTCTCGTGCACGTCGGCGGCGACCCCATCGTCGGCACGCCTCACCAGGACGTCGTTCGGTTGTTCCAGGAGGATGCCGACACCAAGGCCGTCGTGATGTTCGGCGAAATAGGCGGCAGCCAGGAAGAGAAGGTCGCCGAGCTTATTTCCGAAGGCGTGGTTACGAAGCCGGTGGTGGCGTTCATAGGCGGCAAGGCCGCGACGGCGGGGACGCGCTTCTCGCACGCCGGCGCCATCGTCGAGGGCGGCCGCGGCACGTACGAGGGCAAGGTGAAGGCGCTGCGCGAGGCGGGGGCCATAGTCGTGGAGGACTACGATAAGGTAGCCGAGTACGCGTTGGGAGTCTTGAAGGACCTGGGCGAGGTATGAGCGACGAAAAGCGAAGAGATGGTTTGACTTGTACGCCGGCGTCGCCGGCGTTAGCCAAACTACGGCCCCGACCGGACATGCGGGCCTCGGTATGCGAGGGCCTCTTCGGCCAGATGTTCTTAAACCTCGCCGGCGCCTGGTCGGCGTTCATCACGGCGCTGGCGTTAAGCCTGGGCGCCGGGAGCCGGGCGTTCGGCTTGATCTTCGCCGCGGGCCCGGTCATTGCGTTTTCGCAGGTATTGGGGCCGGTGCTACTGCCGCTCTTCGGCGGCTCGCGCCGTCGGCTGGTCGTCGCGGCCAGCGCGGCCGCGCGCGGCGTAATCTTCTTCATTCCGGCGGTGGTGCTTTGGCTCGAGCCGGAGGCGGCGCTCGTCGTCTTTATCGTCTGTTTCCTGGCCTCGCAAGTTCTCACCGGCGTCATGACCAGCGTGTGGACGAGCTGGATCGGCGCCGTCGTCCCGGAGCGCATCCGCGGCCGTTTCCTCGGCAAGCGGACGCAGCTGATGATGGCGCTGGGGTTGGTCGTCGCCTTCGCCGCCAGCATTTTTAAAGACCTTTCCGTGCCGGGGGGCGAAACGGGCCTGACGGGGTTCTTTCGCCGCCTGTTCGGCGTTGCCGGCGGCCTGTGGGGCCCGGGGGGAGAACGGTACGCCTACTTTATAATATTCGCCTTTGCCGGCGTCGCGGGCCTCGCCTCTACGCTGCTGCTGTTGCGGCAGCGCGACCGCCCGGCGCCGGTCGTACGCTTTTCGTTCCGCTCGTTGGCCGAGCCCCTCCGCGACCGCCGCTTCCGCCGCCTGGTATATTTCTTCGGATGGTGGTGGTTCGCCGTATCTTTCGGGGCGCCGTTCTGGCAGCCGTTCTACCTCGAAGTGTTGCGCATGTCGCTAACCGCCGTTCAGATATACAACTCGCTTTTGATAATCGCGATGGCGGCGACGGCGGCGCTGTGGGGTCGTCTGATAGACCGCTTTGGCAACAAGCCCGTTTTCCGGGGCCTTATCCTGATGGCGACGGTTAACTCGTTCGTGTACGTTTTCATGCGGCCGGACCTTTACTGGTGGGTTTGGCTGGAGGCCGTCACGTCGGGCGCGATGTGGGGCGGGGCTATGGTCGCGACGACGAACCTCATCATCCGCCTGAGCCCGGAGGCCAAGCGGGATAACTACGTCGCGGTCTACGCCGTCGTCGCCGGCGCGGGGGGCCTGGTCGCGACCATCGGCTCGGGCCAGTTCGTCGCGATGCTGCCGCGTTACGTCTCGCTCGGCGGGTGGCGAATACTCGACATGAAGGTCGCCTTCCTGATAACGACGGTGTTACGCGCGGTCTCGCACTTCCCGATGTATTGGGTGAAGGAACCGCGGGCGGTGCCCTTCCACCACATGATGCGCGCCGTGGCCGCGGACGCGCGGCTGTGGCTTCTGCGGTTTCGGCCCGGCCCCGGGAAATAACGGAACAGCTCGTCGGATGAAGAAGATAAAAATACTTTTCGTTTGCACCGGGAACTCGTGCCGCTCGCAGATGGCGGAGGGGTGGGCGAACCGCCTGGGCGCGGGCCGCCTCGAGGCCCACTCCGCCGGCGTGAACCCCTTCGACGTCGTGCGGCTGACGGTGGAGGTCATGGCGGAGGCCGGCGTGGACATATCGCACCAGCGCTCCAAGGGCGTCGACGAATTCCTCGGCGAAGAGTTTGACTACGTTATTACGCTATGCGATAATGCGCGGGAGTTGTGCCCGTACTTCCCGGGCGAGGGCAAACGTCTCCACTGGCCTATAGACGACCCGTACCGCCTGGCCTTGGATGATTACCGCCGCGCGCGCGACGAAATCCGCGCCCGGGTGGAAGCCTTTTTAAACGAACTCGACGGCCCGTAGGTAACCGCCGGGCAAGAGGTGAACGACGGCCGAGAAGCCCAAGATAACGCGGCAGCGCGAGATGGAGGCCGAGATTAATTTCCTCGTCCCGCGCCTCGTGATGTCGGGGGCGACGTTCGTCGTCGTCCACGGCGCCGTCGCCCGCGGCGAAGCCCGGGCCGACTCGAAGATATGTCTCATCGTCGTCGCCCCGAGCGAGTTGCCGTTCAAGGAGCGCCAGATATATTTCGAAGAAAAACTCAAGAGCCGTGAAAGGGTGAATATGATCGTGTACACGCCCGCGGAGTTCAACCGCGCTAAAAGAGAGAGCCCCCTCGTGCAGCACGCGATGCGCGAAGGCCGCGTCGTCTACTCGCCCGAGCGGGGGTAGCAGGTCATAGCGTTGTTAACGGGAGATTTTTATGGTTGATAAATGGCACACGGCAATCACCGACGTCGGCCCGAATAAAATCCGCCTCCGCGGATACCCCATCGAGGAGCTGATGGGCCGCAAGAGCTTCGCCGAGGTCGTATGGCTCGCGCTGCGGGGCGAGCTGCCCGGCGAGGCTGAGGGGAAGCTGCTCGACGCCATACTGGTGTCGTCGGTGGACCACGGCGTAACGCCGCCGTCCACGCTGGCGGCGCGCACGGCGGCCTCTACCGGCGCGCCGGTCAACGCCGCGTTGGCCTCCGGGGTCCTGGCCGTCAACCGCTTCCACGGCGGCGCGGTCGAGGGATGTATGAACGCGCTGGCCGAGGCGCTAGCCGAGATGAAGGAGGCGGGCGTCTTACGGGAGGAGGCCGCGGCGGCGATAGTGGAACGCTACCGCGAGGCGGGCCGGCGGGTGGAGGGTTTCGGCCACCGCCTCCACGACGACGACCCGCGGGCGGCGCGGCTCTTCGCGCTGGCGGAGGAGCTGGGCCTGGCGCGCGAGGGTATTCCGATGGTCCGCGCGCTCGAGGCGCCGCTGGCGAGCGTTACCGGCAAGGCGCTGCCGCTGAACGTCGACGGCGCCATCGCGGCGTGCCTCTTCGACCTGGGTTTCGAGCCGTACGCCGCCAACGCCTTCTTCATCCTGGCGCGCATGCCCGGGTGGCTGGCGCACGTTCTCGAGGAGCGGGCGCGCGAGCGGCCTATGCGGCGCCTCGAGCCGTCGGCGTGGGCGTACGACGGCCCGGACGAAAGGCATTTAACTTAGCTCGAGGTGCATTATGGAAGAAAAAATAAGCGAGCTCCTGCCGGAGTTGGCGGAGATAGAAGACGACGCGCTGCGCGGTAAGGTCGTCGCGGCCTACGAGGCCGCGCTCGAGCGCGGCGGCTGGCAACCCGAGGATATGGCGCGGATGCCGTTCACGCTGCTGCTCGAGCCGTGCCCGGCGACGTACCTCGAGCACACCCGCGCCGTAACGCGATGCGCGGCCGCCGTCGCGGCCGTGGTGGCCGAGACGTACGGTTCCCGGCTGGATATAAACCGCGACCACTTGCTCGCCGGGGCGCTGCTGCACGACGTCGGCAAGCTGCTGGAGTATCGCGAGGAGGGCGGCGCGTTCGTCAAGTCGGAGCTGGGCCGGATGCTCCGGCACCCGTTCTCGGGGGCGGCGCTGGCCTACGAGTTCGGCCTGCCGCCGGCGGTGGTACACGTCGTCGCGACGCACGCCCGCGAGGGCGAGGGCGCCCGGGCGACGCCGGAGGCCATAATAATACACCACGCGGACTTTATAAATTTCGAGCCGTTTAAATTGAAGTGAGCTCCGGTCAGGTGGTAACACCTGACCGCATGGGAAAGCCGTTTAAGTTGTAAAGGCCGATATGCCTCAAAGCTTCGCCGAAAAGATATTTTCTCGTAAGGCCGGCCGGCCCGTGGCCGCCGGCGAAATCGTCACGCTCGAGCCGGACCGCCTCCTTTCCCACGACAATACCGCGGCCATCGCGAAGACCTTCGCCTCGTTCGGCCTGAAGCGCGTCGCCGACCCGGGTAAGGCCGTCGTCGTCCTGGACCACTGCGTCCCCGCGGCGTCGGAGAAGTACGCCCGGAACCACCTCGAGATCCGGGAATTCGTCGCGGCGAACGACATCGAACACTTCTTCGACATAAGCGAGGGGATATGCCACCAGGTCTTCGCGGAGCAGGGCTTCGCGCTGCCGGGCGAACTGATTCTGGGGGCGGACAGCCATACGACGTCGTACGGCGCATTGGGCGCGTTCGCCGCGGGCATCGGGCGGACCGAGATGGCGGCGCTCTACGCCACCGGCAAGCTGTGGCTCCGGTGCCCCGAATCGCTGCGGGTGGAAGTAGCGGGGGAGTTCGGCGCCGACGTTTACCCCAAGGATTTAATCCTTTATATAATCGGCGACCAGGGCGCGGACGGCGCGCTTTACCGGTCGGTGGAGTTCGCCGGGGCGACGGCGGCGGCGACGTCGGTGTCCGGGCGGATGACGCTGTGCAACATGGCCGCGGAGATGGGGGCCAAGAACGCGTACGTCGCGCCGGACGAGAAGACGCGCGCCTTCCTCGACGGACGGGCGCGCCGTGAATACGACGAAGTCTTGCCGGACGACGGCGCCGCGTACGAACGCGTACTGAGCTACGACGTCGCCGGCCTCGGGCCCCGGGTGGCGTGTCCGCATACGGTCGATAACGTCGTGCCGGTTGCGGAGGTCGCCGGGACGCGCGTGGACCAGGTCGTGGTCGGGACGTGCACCAACGGCCGCGTCGACGACCTGGTGGCGGCGGCGGATATCTTGCGGAACCGGCGCGTGGCGCGCGGCGTGCGGATCCTCGTCTTCCCGGCCAGCCGGGCGACGTACCTGGAGGCGTTGGGCATCGGCGCGCTGGCGACGCTGGCGGCGGCGGGCTGCGTAATTATGAACCCGGGTTGCGGGCCGTGCCTTGGCGCCCACGAGGGGATATTGGCCGCGGGCGAAGTCTGCCTCTCGACCGCCAATCGCAACTTCCGCGGCCGCATGGGCTCGAGCGAGGCCGAGGTATATCTGTGCTCGCCGGCGACCGCCGCGGCCTCGGCTTTGTATGGGAAGATTACGGACCCGCGGACGGTAAGGGCGTGATGGCATGGAGTCGTTGGTGTTTTTAATCGTAATTATCTTGGTAGTCCTGGCCTTTTTGCTCTTCGTCGGCCTCGGCGCCGTGATGCTGACGACGTGGTTGTCGCTGCGGGGGAAGCGGGATGATAAAAGGTAAGGTCTGGAAGTACGGCGACGACGTCAACACCGACGTCATCTTCCCCGGGCGGTACACCTATACCGTTACGGATCCGGGCGAAATAGCTTCGCACGCCCTCGAGGACCTCGACGCCGGTTTCGCGAAGAACGTGAAGCCGGGGGATATCGTCGTCGCCGGGAAGAACTTCGGCTGCGGCTCGAGCCGCGAGCAGGCGGCGTTGTGCCTGAAGTACGCCGGCGTGGCCGCGGTGGTAGCGGCGTCGTTCGCGCGGATATTTTTCCGCAACGCCATCAACGCCGGCCTACCGACGGTCGCGGCCCCCGAAGCGATACCATATATAAATGGCGGCGACGAGATAACTATTGATTTCGAGACGGGCGAGCTGACCGCCGCGGACGGCTCGAAGTACGAATTCGCGCCGCTGCCGCCCGAGGTGCTCGGCATACTCGAGGCGGGCGGCCTGGTGCCCTACGTTAAAAAGGAGTTGGCGCATAAATGAGGGACTTCGCAGTCATAACCGTAACGTGCGTTTTAATCGCGGCGGCCTGCGGCAAGGGCGACGGCCGCCAGGCCGGCGGGGACGAGGCCGCCGTCGCGGAGACGGCCCGGCCCGCGCAGCTCATCTTCCCGGAGGCGGCGCGCGCGGAGACGCTGCTCAAGTCGGCCGGTATTCCCATCGAAAACCGCGGCGACCTCACGCGCGAATTCCCGGAGGGGTGCGTGTGGCACGCCGTCTACAGCAGCGCGGGGCCCGAAGTGATCCTCGAGGCGTTCGCTTTCACGGACGACGGCCTCGCCCGGGAGTACGGCGCCGAGCGCAACGCCGAGCTGCTGGCGATGGACGTCCTACGCGAATTCGCCGTCGCGACCAACGGCGCGCTCGTCCTCGTGGCGTACTACGACCCCACGGAGGACGCCGACGCCAAGAGGGACGCGCTGGCGAAGTTCGTTGACGCCTTTGCCGGCGAGGAGTAGCGGTTTTCAGGGACGATTTAAAAAGCCCGCCGTCGCGGCGGGCTTTTCGTTACCCTCGGCCGGGGTTAAACGCCAGCGGCGGACGTTGCCTCGCCCCGTATCGTCGCCGTCACGTCCTCGAAGGGTATATCCTTGCCCGAGGCCGCGACCGCCTCCTTCGCCACCTGGACCAGGCCGAAGCAGCAGGGCACTTCCATGTGCAGGATCGTGACTTTGCGGACGTCGTTTTCTCGCAGTATGGCCGTCAGCTTGTCGCGGTAGAGCGCGACGTCGTCGAACTTGGGGCAACCGATGACGACGGCCTTCCCCCGGAGGAAGTCGGGGTGGAAGGCGGCGTAGGCCAAGGGGGCGCAATCGGCGGAGACCAGCAGCTCGGCGTCCCGGAAATACGGCGCGTTGGGGTCGACGAGGTAGAGCTTGACGGGCCACTGGCCGAGTTCCGATTTCAACTTCTCCTCTACGGTCGCCTCGACCTCGGTGCCCTCTTCGTCTTCGCGCGGCTTCAAGACCATCGTACGCGCGCCCGGGCAGCTGAAGGTGTGGTCGGCGGTGTGGCTCCCGGTGGCCGCGTCCGCGGCCTCGTGTTCGTGCCGGTCCGTGCCTCCTTCGCGGCCGAGCCCTTGTAGGTGTTCTTCCACCGCGGCGGCGTCGAACTCCTCGGCGGGCCGTTCCTCCAGGGTAATGGCGCCTTGCGGACACTCGCCCAGGCAGGCGCCCAGGCCGTCGCAATAAATTTCGCTCGCCAGCCGGGCCTTGCCGTCGACGATCCGGATGGCGCCCTCGGCGCAGGACGGAACGCACAGGCCGCAGCCGTCGCAAAGTCCTTCGTCTATTTCGACGATTTTTCTGGTTGCTTTGGTCATTACGGACCTCCTGTTTCGGATTCGATTATTCCCTTAACGTCGTATCCAGTATAATAGGCCGGGGATAAAAAAGCCTTGACCTGGGTCAAGGCTCGTAGTTTTTCCGGGCCGGCCGCTAGCCGTTCGGACTGCCGGCGACGAGCTCGAGCGAGGCTTTATCTAAAATGATTATACGCCTGCCCTTGGACGCTACCAGGCCCGCTTCGGCGAACCGCCTTAGCGCCCGGCTCAGCGTCTCCGGGACCGTTCCCAATTCCGCCGCGAGCGACGTCTTAGTCACGTCCAGCTCGACGGACTCCCGGCCGTCGGCGCCGGCCCGCGCCCGTTCCAGAAGGTACGACGCCAGCCGCGCCGGCACGTCTTTAAGGGTGAGCTTCTCGAGTACCGCGCTTATCTGGTTCAGACGGACCGAGAGGGCGGCGATGATGTTGAGCGCTAAGTCCGGCTCGTTTTCGATCAACGCCACGAACTCGCGGCGCGGGATTTCTACCGCGGCCGCGTCGTCGAGGGCCTGGGCCGTCGCCGGGTAGGGGACGCCCGCCAGCGCGGCGGCCTCGCCTACCAGGTCCCCCGCGCGCATAATTTTTATGATAAGCTCACGGCCGTCGACCGATTCCTTGAAAACCTTGACCCGGCCCGAGGCGACGACGTAGAAGGCCGCTGCGTCGTCCCCCTCGCGGAAGACGACTTCTCCCTTCTCCAGCTCGCGGAAGACGGAGAATCCGACGACGCGGCCCACGTCCGCCGGGGCGAGGTTTTTGAAGAGCGGCGAAGCGGCCAGAGCCGCTTTTTTAACGTCGTCCGTCATAGGGGCACCCCTGCCGGCTCGGAAAGTAATTGAGAACCGGCCTATTTTAATTTAATATATACGCCAAAGCAAGTTCCCCCGAGAGGTTTTATGGCCAAATACAGAATTGCGTGGCTGCCGGGCGACGGCATAGGCCGCGACGTTATGGAGGCGGCGCGGCTCGTGCTGGAGCGCCTCGCGCTCGACGCCGAGTACGTCGGCGGCGACATCGGCTGGGAGTTCTGGCGCACGGAGGGCAACCCGCTGCCCGAACGCACCAAGGACCTTATGCGCGGAACCGATTGCGCGCTATTCGGCGCCATCACCTCCAAGCCCAAGGACGAGGCCGCGCGCGAGCTCGCGCCCGAGCTGCAGGATAAGGGCTACGTCTACTATTCGCCCATCGTCCGCCTGCGCCAGGAGTTCGACCTTTACGTCAACATGCGGCCGTGCAAGGCGTACGCCGGCAACCCGCTCAACTACCGCGACGACGTCGACCTCGTCATCTTCCGCGAGAATACCGAGGGCCTGTACGCCGGCGTGGAGTGGTCTCCGGTCCCGCCGGCGGTCTACGATTGCCTTATGGCCAACCACAAGAAGATGGCGGCGTTCGCGGGCGTGCCGCTGGACGAGCTCGCCATCTCGACGCGGATAATGACGAAGAAGGCGTGCGCGCGCATCGTGCGCGCCGGGTTCGAGTTCGCGGAGAAGAAAGGCCGCCGCTCGGTAACGATTGTGGAGAAGCCCAACGTCCTGCGGGAGACCGGCGGCCTGATGGTCCGGACCGCGCGCGAGGTGGCGAAGGACTACCCGAACGTCGAACTGTGGGAGGCCAACGTCGACGCTATGGCGATGTGGCTCGTCAAGAACCCGCAGGACTACGACGTGTTGGTGGCCGAGAACATGTTCGGCGACATCATCTCGGACGAGGCCGCGCAGCTCGTCGGCGGCCTGGGCTTCGCCTGCGCCGGCAACATAGGCGACGACTACGCCGTCTTCGAGCCCACGCACGGCTCGGCGCCCAAGTACGCGGGCCAGTCCAAGGTCAACCCGACGGCGACGCTGCTCGCGACGCGGATGATGCTGGAGTACCTGGGCGAGGAGGACAAGGCCGCGGCCTTGGAGAACGCCGTCGCCGCGGTCATCGCGGAGGGCCGCGTCCGCACGTACGATATGGGCGGCTCAAGCTCCACGCTGGAGATGGCGGAAGCTGTGGCGGCGCGGGTTTGATAAATCCGAGGAGTCGGAAATGGCGGAAGTATTAATAAAACTGCATCTCGAGCCCCTCGGCGACGGGGGTTACGTCGCCACCAGCGACGACGTCCCGGGGCTGGTGGTCGAAGGGCGGACCATCGCCGAAACGGTGGAGTTCGCCCAGGACGCGGTGCGTAAGCTGTACGAGTCGTACCTGGAGCACGGCGACCCGGTGCCGCCCAAGTTGAAAGAGGCGGCCGAAGGCGAGTTTGAGCTGCTGGTGCCGGTGGCGGTTTAGTGGGGCGACTGGCGGGTTGTAAGTACGCCGACGTAGCGGCGAAATTACGGCGAGCCGGCTTCAAGTTCGACCGAAGCGCCAAAGGTAGTCGCAAAATTTGGCGGAACCCGGCTAGCCGTCGGCGTACGATGGTACTCCACCGCGGGGGCGACATAACGGAGGGGACGTTGCGAGCGATTATTAAACAGGCCGGTTTGACGGTACGGGAATTTTTAGAGTTATAGAATCGGCTAACGCCGGAGGTTAACTCTTCCTTATTAAAACCGTTCCGAAGAGAACTTACGGGACTTACGTTACGCAGGGATATGACTGATAAAAGCCAGCCGGCGCTCGAGCCGCCGGCCATAAACGTCGACGAAGTAAAATGCAACGCCTGCGGCGTCTGCGTCGAGGCGTGCCCCCAGGACGTCTACGAGCTGGAGGAGTTCGCCGTAGCGTCGTACCCGGAGCGTTGCATCAGCTGCGGCCACTGCGTCGCGCTGTGCCCGGAGGAAGCCATCGAACACGAGGCCTACCCGGAGGGCACGATAAAGACCCTCGGCGCCAGGAAGGTCCCCACCGTGGCGGCGCTGGAGACGCTCTTGCGCGCGCGACGCTCGGTCCGCGTCTTCCGCGACAAGCCGGTTACGCGCGAAGCGGTGGAGGAGTTGGTACGCCGGGCGCTGTCGTCGTACCCCAGCGCGCACAACCTCAGGCCGGTTCGCGTGCTTGCGCTGAGCGAGGCCAAGCGCATCCGCCGCGTCCGCGACGCGACGGCGGAGTGGCACCGGACAGCGGTGCGGCGCCTGAAGAACCCCATACTCCGCACCGTTTACGGCGCCGTGGCCGAACGCGAGGATAAGCTGGGAGCCTACGCCTTGGTGGACGATATGAAGCGGTTGGTCGAGGCGTACGACGCGGGCCGCGACGACCTCTTCCACGACGCGCCGGTGGTCCTCGTCCTCCACGCGCCGGTGGCGGCGATAATGCCGCGGGAAACGGCGTACTACGCCGCCGCCCAGCTCGTCATGATGGCGACGGCCATGGGCCTGGGGACGTGCTTCGTCGGTTGGCTCACCGCGGCCGCGGCCCGCAGCGAAGAGGTCAGGGAAGCGCTGGGTTTGCCGGAAGACCACGCCGTCTACGCCGCGTTAGCGCTCGGCTATCCCAAATATAAATACCGCCGCGCCATAGGCCGCGGCGCGCCCGAGGTAGAGTGGCGCTGAGGTTATCCCTATCGACGGGATATCGAATGTAGGAGGTCTTCGATGAGAGTTTTCGGATTTTTGATTTTAACGTGCGCCCTCGCCGCGGCGGCCTTCGGCGACGTCGTCGGCGAGTACAAGGGGGCCGGCACCAACCCGGGCGGCCAGGGCTCGTACGCCTGCGACGTCAAGATAACCAGGACGGGCGACGCATACGCGGTCCAATGGTTATTCGACGGCGCGCTCGGCTACGAGGGCGTCGGCATCGTGAAGGACGGCCTCTTCTGCGTGGGCTACGCCTCCGGCCAAGGGTACGGCGTGGTGGTATATGAAATCAAGGGCGACGGCGCGTTGGAAGGTATCTGGACGACGCCCGGTTTCGACGGCCTGGGCCGGGAGACGCTGACGAAGAAATAGCTTCGGGAACGGAGGAAGACGGTGGAGAAGTGGTTACGCTTGGCGGCGGTGCTCGCCCTGGCGTGCTCCTTTTGCGCCTGTAAAAAGTTGAAGGAGATGAGAGAGGGCCCGGGTGGGCCGTTGCCCTTCGGCGAGGGCGGGAAGGAACCGGTAAGCGCCGCCGGCGTCGCGGGCAAGTATACCGGCTCCGGCACCAACCCCGAAGGCGGCTCCTACGAGTGCGACGTGACGGTTTCCCGCAAGGGCGACGCGTACGGCGTGATGTGGTACTTCGACGGGAAGCTCGGCTACGAGGGCGCCGGCATCCTGAAGGGGAATACCTTCGTGGTCGGCTTCGCCGGGCCGCAGGGCTACGGCGTCGTCGCGTACGCGGTAAAGGCGGACGGCTCCCTCGACGGCACGTGGGCGGGGAAAGGCAGTACGAAAGTGGGAACCGAAAATTTAAAAAAGAGATAGGCGCGATTTACCCCCGATAGAAGTGCCTGCTATTATAGAAAAAATCATCGCCGCTCACTCGGGCGACGAGGTTTACCCGGGCGCTACCGTCTGGCTCGAGCTTGACGTCCGCGCCGCGCGCGACTTCGGCGGCGCGAGCGTCGTTAGAAGCTTCGACCGACATTATACCTCTATGCCGGTGGCCGATGCCTCGCGGACGTTCTTTACCTTCGACTGCGTCGTCCCCGCCAAGGATATCCCCTACGCCAACAACCAACAACTCTGCCGCGAGTTCGCCGCGCGGCAGGGCATTAAGGTATACGACGTCGACGCCGGCATAGGCTCGCACGTCTTGATGGAGGAGGGGCTGGCGCGCCCGGGCGGGACGGTGGTCAATACCGACAGCCACATGAACGTCGTGGGCGCCGTCGGCTGCCTGGGCCAGGGGATGGGCGACGCCGACATAACGTTCGCCTTCCGCACCGGCCGTACCTGGCTCGAGGTCCCGCCTTCGGTAAAAGTCGTATTGAAAGGTAAATACAAGTGGCCTACGACGGCCAAGGACGTGGCGCTCGCGATGCTCCGCGAGTTCGGCTCGAGCGGCCTGTTGGGCAAGGCGGTGGAGTTGTACGGGCCCGCCGCGGACGCCCTCTCCGTCGAGGAGCGGGTCACCGTCGCGTCGATGGCGACGGAGATGGGCGCCATAGCTATTTTCATCCCGCCGAGCGAGGAGGTGCTCGCGTGGTGCGAGGGGGCCGCGGGGGCGGAAGTGCGGGGCGTCTATGCCGACGAGGATGCCTCCTACGAGGCGACGTACGAGCTCGACGTCGACGGCCTCGAGCCGCTGGTGGCGTGCCCGCCGTCGCCGGCCAACGTCAAAGCCGCGAGCGAGGTCGCCGGGAAGGAAATAGGCTCGGCCTTCTTCGGCTCGTGCACCAACGGTCGGGTGGAGGACTTCCGCGCCGTCGCCCGGGTGATGTCGGGTCGGCCCGTCGCCGGCGGCGTGGTGGCGTACGCCGTCCCGGCGACGCGTCGCGTCTACGGCGCGATGCTGGCGGAGGGGCTGGCCGCGGAGCTCTTCGGCTACGGATTCGTCGTCTCCAACGCCGGCTGCGGCGGCTGCGCCCAGGGCCAAATCGGTATGACCGGCAAAGGAGAGGTCCAGGTCTCGACCTCCAATCGCAACTTCCCCGGCAAACAGGGCGCCGGCGAGACGTACCTCTGTTCGCCGGCTACGGCCGCGGCCTCGGCGCTGATGGGGAGCATTACCGACCCGCGGGAGGTGGCGTGATTGTGGCGGGGCCGCTGGTAATAGAGGGCCGCGTGTGGCCCGTCGTCGACGCGTCGGGGGCTTATCTGAACGACGTCGATACGGACCAGATCTACCACAACGCCTACCTCGCCGAAACGGAAGTCGGCGAAATGGGCCGGTACGCTTTCGGCAACCTCGCGGGCTGGGAAGATTTCCCGGCGGAGGCGAAGCGCGGCGACATCTTGGCGGTGGGCGCGAACTTCGGCGCGGGCTCGAGCCGACAGCACGCCGTCGACTGCTTCCGCGCGCTGGGCGTCGCCGGCATCGTCGGCATCTCCTTCGGCGCCATCTACAAGCGGAACGCGATAAACGCCGGCTGGCCTTTGGTGGAATGCCCCGACTTGGTTAAATTGGAGCTCGCGGCGGGCGACGTTTTGAGGGTCAACTTTCAGACGGGCGAGTTGGAAAATCGGACGCGCGGTAAGCTCGCGGCGGCGAGGCCGTTCTCGCGCGTACAGATGGACATCTATCTGGCGGGCGACCTCTTCGCCTACGGCGCTTGCTTGGGTTAACGGACGAAAATTAAGCGAAGCGGCGGATTTAAAATCCGCCGCTTCTGTTGTTTCTTTCGGCCCGTTCGGGGATTTTTTACCCGTTGGCCTTAAGTCCGCCGTATCGGATATCCAACCCCCGCTCCCGCAACGCCGCTATGAACGGCCCGGGCTCGAGCGCGACTTCCGGCGGGAAGGCGCCGGCTTTTTTTGCGCCGCCGGAAGCCAGCGTCGCCGCGGCCACGGCGACCGGGAAACCGGTGGTCCGCTGCATCGCCGTAAGGCCGCTCGCGGCGTCGGCGTAGTCGACCAGCTCGAGCGACGCGGCCTTCTCCTCGCCTCGAGCCGTGCCCGCAGCCCAACACCTTACCAGCACGACGTCGTCTTCGCCTTCGGGTAGGACCGAGGCGAGGCGCTCGGCGAGCACGTCGCGGGGTTTGAACCGTACGCCGCCGACGGAGACTTCTTCCTCGCTCGCCAGGCCGAGGTCGAAGAGCGGTTTGACCGCGGCGGAGTGGCCCGGGTACCTTATCGTTTTATAGTCCAGCTCGCGCACCAGGCCGCGGTACGTATGCGGCAGCGTCGAGGAGCCGCCCGAGGTGTGGAACGCCTCGAGCCGGCCCAGCGGCGGAAACTCGAATTCCTCGACGCCGGTTAGCGGCGGAGCCGTCGCGACGTCGCCGTCTTTTAATATCAGGCACGGCTCGGCGTATTCGTTAATCAGGCCGTATACCGAGAAGACGAGGGCGTAGCCGAGCGGCGGTTGGGGGTCGCGGGGCAGGCCGCCGACGCGGAGGTGCACGTCGCGAACGTCGTCGAACCCGGATATCAGCGCCGCGGCCAGAACGTTCGTCATCCCCGGCGCCAGGCCCATATCCGGGACGACGGTCACGCCCGCGGCCTTCGCATCCCCGTCCAGCGCGAGCTCGGCGGCGACGACGTCGTTGTTGCCGCCCATATCGACGAAGTGGGCGCCGGCCGCTATAGCGGCTCGGGCGAGGGTGAGGTTATATCGGTACGGCGCCGCGGACGCGCATACGTCGTGGCCGGCGATTACTCGAGCCGCGGCTTCCTCGTCGCCGGCGTCGACCGCGACGGCCCGCGCCAGGCCGCCTCCCCGCGCGCGCGCGAGCTCCTCCGCGCGCGCGGCGTCCACGTCGGCGACGGTCACCTCGTCGAACGGCCCGTGGGTCGCGAAATCGCGCAGTACCGCTTCGGCCATCCGGCCCGCGCCTATGATTACGGCGCGCATTTGCATCCTCCTTTAACGTCGCGATACGCGGCCAAGGTTAAGGTTGGGCTACGGCGTTGTCAAGGCGTATAAAGTTTTTAGATCGCGAGGAGAAGGCGCACGTCAACCCGGACATCGGCTTCCGGTTGGAGGCGGGCGACGAGTTGGCCGTCATCGCCCTCGACGAACCCCAATTATAGGGAATCGTTTTTAACGTAAAAAACCGGCCCGCGGGCCGGCCTTTTTATTCCGCGGCGCGGCCGCTATTTCCAGTGGCCGCTGATGAACTCCTCGACCTCGGGTAGGCCGCCCTGGAGGATGAGGTAGCCGTTGGTGGGTTCCCGGGCGGTGATTTCGCCGGCGACCGGGGTGAGCATTATCCGCTTGACTTCGTCGAGGTCGTCGGTCTGGCCCAGCGCCCAGCACAGCTTGACGTACGCGACTTCGGGCAGCATATTCTCGGCCGGGATGACGCCTAGGGTTTGCATATCGCGCCCCGTCTCGTAGACGTCCATGTGGACGTAACCCCACAGCGTCTGAACCGTCATATAGACGGCGACGCCGGCCTCCCGGGCGTGCTTGAGCGCCGGATAGCAGGGCTTGTTGACGTGGCCCAGGCCGGTCCCGGCGATGACGATGCCGCGGTAGCCCAGGTCGACGAGCGCGTCGAAGATGTCGGGGTGCATGTTGGGGTAATAATATATAAGCGCCACTCGTTCTTCGAAGGCGGTGTTCAGGACGCATTTGCGGTCGCCCGGGCGGCGGCGGGCGTAGTCGTCGCGCAGCGGCGTGATGCACTCGCGGTCCACCGTCGCTAGAGGGACGTCGGCGATGGTGCGGAAGGTCGACCGGTAGGACGAGTGCATCTTGCGGACGCGGGTGCCGCGGTGGAGGAGGCCGTAGATGTCCGAGGTAGGCCCGAACATGCATACCATTATCTCGGCGATGTCCGATTCCGCGGCGGCCTTGACGGCGTGGATGAGGTTGAGCGCGGCGTCGGAGGAGGGGCGGTCGCTGGAGCGCTGGCTGCCGACGAGGACGATGGGGACGGGGGGGTTCTGCACCATGAACGATAGGACCGCCGCGGTGTGGTGCATGGTATCGGTGCCGTGGCCTACGACGATGCCGTCCGCGCCCTTCTTGATCTCGCGGGCGATGGCCTCGGCCAGGACGACGTATTCCTCGGCGCCCATGTTTTCGGAGAAGACGCCGAAGAGCTTTTCGGTCCGGAGGTTACAGATGTCGGCCAATTCCGGGACCGCGCCGTAGAGCTCGCCGGGCGTGAAGGCCGGGATGACGGCGCCGGTGCGGTAGTCCAGGCGGGAGGCGATGGTGCCGCCGGTACCCAGAAGCTTCACGAACGGCTGGCCTTTTTTAAACGGGAACTCCTTCTCGGGAATCTTGTAATGGGCGACGGTGCGGCCGGTTTCTTCTATGCCGGTTATAGAAGCGGCGGCGACGCCGACGTTGTACCCGGAGGCGATCTTGATGACGATGTGCTGGTCGTCACCGGACTCGGCGCGGGGTAGTACCCTTCCCTCGAAGCGGCCCCGGCCCGAGTCGATGACGACGTCGCTCCAAACCTTGACGCCGTATTTCTTAAGGCATTTGAGCGCGGCGCCGCGGTAGCCTTTGTAAAGGTCTTGCTCCGTTTCCTTTTTCGCCATGCCGCGTTACCTCATATAAAGAGTGGGGGTAGTACGCGCCCGGTTCTTCAAGCGGGTAACGAGAGCCTATACTTCGCGAGCAGCGCGACGACGGCCGTTGTCGGGTCGGGATGCGATTCGTCGCCCGCGAGGTACGGCCAACCGCCGTCGTCGTTTTGCGTTTGGGCCAGTAACTTTAAACATTCTTGGACGTCGCCGTCGGTCCCGCGCCGGCCGAGGGCGAGGAAGGCCGGCAGCGGATTTTCGACCGGGTTGCGCCAGCGTTCCTTCTGACGGGCCAGCGCTGCGGATAGGCCGGCGAAGGCGTCGTGGTTGGGGGCGATCCCCGCCGCCAGGAGGCCCCGCACGACGCCCGGGATGGTCCACAAGTCCGTCCGGTCCGGGTAGTCCGGCGCCACCTGCCCCGGCCAACCGCCGTCCTTGTTACGCGTCCGCAACAGGAAATTCCGGGCGAGGGTAATATTTTTATCGAAAACGCCTACGGCCGCGAGCGCCACGATCGCGTCGCCCGTTATCCACGTCACCGCGTTTTGGGCCGAGAACCAATCCCATTCCGGTTTGAGGTCGGCCGCCAGCGCCGGGTTCTCGCAGAAGCCGCCGTCGGGCCGCTGCATCGCCGCGAGCCAGGCCGCGCCCTTCGTCGCGGCGTCGGCGGCGCCCTCCCGGGCGAGTATTTCCACCACGCCGGCGGTGACGGGGACGCTCCCCGGTTCCCCTGTGGCGCGCGTGCCGACGAAGGAGCCGTCGTCGTTTTGGGAGCCGGTGATTTCGGCGACGAGGTCGGCCAGGGCTCGCGGTACGTCGACGCCGGCGAGGCTGAGCTCGAGAAGGTGATATGCCTTCCCAGCCCCGATGACGTATTCCGACGCTTTCGTAAGCGGTTCCATATCGGCATCCTCCCGGCTGTACCCTTATCCAGCAGCCGGCGATATTTCTTCCGTCGCGATTTGGGCCAACTCGGCGCCGGGTATCAGCCCCCGGAACTCGGCCATTAGCTCGCCCATGGCGAAGCGCTTTACCGCCGCGGGGCCGGCGGGGAAGCGGCGTCTTTTGACTTTTCGTTTTACTCTTTTTACGGCGGCGGCGACGCGTTCCCTCGCTTCCCGGCCGTGTCGCAGGTCGTTGAGGGCGCGGCGCAGCGGCACGCCGCGGGACACGTGAGCCTCGAGCGCCGCGACGACGCCTTCCCGCGTAATCTTTCCCCGGCCATAAAGGGAAAACGCCCTTTCGACGTCGCCCTCGGCCAGCTCGTCCACGGGCCGCCCCCGCCGCCGCCACCCCTTCAACTTGTGCATGAATACCGTGGCCGCGAATTTGGCCTCGACGCCGTACTCGTTTACGGCTTTTTCGAACGTACGGACCCAACGCGACGCGGCGAGCGGCGCGATGCAATCCTCCGGGACGCCCCCCTCCCGGTAGCGCTCTTCGCGCGCCCAGATCGGTTCCGGGAGGTCCGCCGCCAGCGCGGCGACGCGTTCTTCCGATATTGTGATGGGCGGCCGGTCGGTATCGGGGTACATCCGGTCCGGCCCGGGCAAGATCCGTTCGAAGCCGTTGGTGCCGTCGGCCAGGGCCTGGCGCGTATCGGACGGCACGCCCAGCGTGGCCTCCCGCGCGCGGAGTACGACCTCGTCGGCGCCCAGGCGGGCGTCGGCCGGCGGCCCCCACACCAGCACGACGACGTCGCCGCGGTCGGTTTTAAGCTTGCGGCGCAGGCGGCGCCAGATAGCTCCGTCCATACGACGGCGCGAGGTCTCGTCGTCGAAGATATTCGGCAGCCGGTCGAGGCATGCTACGACGCGTACCCGGTCCGATATCTCGTCCACGAAGTGCTTGGTCTCCTGGGTGCGGGCGCCGAGGATGCCGCGGTAACCGCGGAGCGCCACGGCGTAGACGCGGCCGCCGTCCAGGACGGCCCGGCCGGGGGGCCGGCGCGCATTTTTCGCGAATTCGCCCGACACGTCCTCCACCGCGGCTCGGAAAGACCTGGCCGTTATCCCTCGGCGCTTCAGCTCGGCGCGTATGTCGAGTAGGGCCCGCTGCCGCATGGCCTCATTGTGGACGAGGCGCGGTATGGCCTTGAGGCGCGGCACGCCTTTGATCTCGACGCGGGTGCCGCCGGCGACGGACACGTTTACGTCCTCGCGGGCCGCGCCGATGCCGGTGCGCACGAGGCCGGTGGAACGGGTGAGGCGGCGCAGGAGTTGCCCCACCTCGGCGATTTCCCACGGCGTCTCCATATCGGGGTGGGTAACGGTTTCGATGAGCGGCATGCCCAGGCGGTCGGTGAGGTAGGTCCGTTCGTGGCCCTCGTCGCTCACCTCGCGGCAAGAGTCTTCCTCCACCGCGAGCTGTTTGATGCCGATGCGCCGGCCCCGATACGGCACGTAACCTTCGACGCCCACGATGGCGGTACGTTGGAAACCGGTGGGGATGGAGCCGTCGAGGTATTGTTTGCGGATGATGTGCATCTCGGCGACGACGTTGCAATTCAACAGCAGCGAGACCTTCAGGCCGGCGTCGATGGATTCCTCGTCCATATCGAAGGGGGGCGTATCGTCCATCTCGTAGGTGCAGCAGCTCTTCTGCTTGGTGCGGTAGATTATGTTCTTGCGAGTCTTGAATTCCATGAGCGCGGTGCCGTCGTACTCGCCCATTTCGGAGAGGGTAGGCCGCATGTGGCGCAGGATCTTGGCGTCGTAGTCGTACGAGTAAAGGCCCGCGGGGCAGCGGCAGAAGAGCTTGGAGGCGGTCAGGAGTTGTTGGTGGATCTCGAGGCCGCCGCGGAAGCCTATCTCGCGGTAGTCGTCGTCGGCTAGCGTGCCGAAGGGTTTGACGTTTGTTATGGCGGGCATCGTTCGCAGGCGCGGGTAGAAGGCCGGCGTCCAAACTCGAATTTATAACATAACGGCCGCCGCCGATAAAGTGTTTTCCGGCCGTGGCGTACGTTAAAAACCGGCCGCGGCGGGCCGGGAAATCCGAGTACGGTTAATTCAGGACGTTTAACGCCGGGCGCGATAGTGGAAGTCCTGGAAGTAGTATTCCCGCGACGGCGCCAGCTCCTCCGGCTTGGAGCGGTATTTCTTGGGCGCGTTTAAGATGCGCTGGTGAACGCGGGCGATAAGGTCGCTGCTGACCTCCCGCTGCTCCATAAGCATATCGGCGACGGGAACCTTGGATTCGGCCTTGCCTTGCAAGACGTCGACGACGTGAGCGTCCGCCGCCAGCGAGCTTACCGTGGCGTCGATGATCTCGAGGCGGAGTTGCTCGCCCCATTTCGTATCGGGGACGTACGCGGCGCAGAAGTCGACCGCGGCCTTGGCCGCCGGCACCGTTTGGTTAATAATAGCTTGCTCCAACCGGCCCGGGGCGTCGGCGAAGCCGCCCGCTTCCACCAGCTCGTCCAGGTCCTTCCGCGTTTCCAGGAAGTCTTCGAATACCGTCTGGCACTCGGCGAGCCAAACCGCGGTGGGGACGGTTCCGACCTTTTTGGCTTTTATTACGCCTTTGGGCAGCGGCCCGGTTTCGGCCCCGGCGAGGCCGACGAGCGCGACGAGCGCCGGGAGTATTATTAGCGTGTTAAACCGTTTACCCATAGCGGGTTTTACCGCGGCGTTTCGGCGCCGTGGCGCGCCGCTTCGCCCGCGGCCCTGCCTATGATCGCTTTCGCCGTCGGGTTGCCGGGGTCGAGCATTAGTATGTCCGCGCAGTGTTTCGTGGCCGCCTTAAAGTCGCCCGCTTCCAGCAGGTAACGGGCGAGGTGGAGGCGCGCCGGTATGTTTTGCCGGTCGATTTTACCCAGCGTCATATTGAAGATCTTCCGTGCGAAGAGCTGGTCGGACTCGAGGCCGCGGGCGGTATAGGCGAGCGCGATCATATTGTTGACCGAGGAAAGGTAATCCCGCACGTACGTCTGTTCCGGTTTACTCAGCTGCGAGGCGAAGTTCATCACCGCGGAGCCCAGGCGGATGATGCGGTCCGCCGCGTCCCGCGATTCCTCCTTGCCCGTAACGTCCATCAGCCAGAACCTCATGACGAGCAAATACAACCAGAAGAGGTCGCGGCGCAGGTGGGCGGTTTGGACCAACTCCAAGGCGCGGTCGAGGGTGCGCTTCTTGAGCGCTTCCGGGAGGAAAACGAATATCTCGTGGTCGAGAAATGAGACCACCTCGAAGATGGCGATGGTAATCGCGGAATCTTTAAGTTTCTGTTGTTTGTCCGAGGAGAACTTGACGGCGAAATTTTTGCTTTGCTCGAGTATCGAACGGACGTTTCCGCTTACGAAGAATTCGTAGACCTGGCCCGAGCGGGAATATTGCTCTACCTTTTTCCCGATGTTTATCGTAAAACCGTCGATGCGGGGCACGGCGTCGCGGCTGCGCACCCGCCAGTCCTTGGTTTCGCGGATTACTTTCCCGGTATGCACCCCTATGCCGACGTCGAATACGAGCCCCTTGTCCTCGAAGGCTCCGTAATTGAAGTCCGAAGTGAGCCAGGCCAGTTTCATCTTCGCGCCCAGTTGCAGCGCGGAGCGCACGTCGTACTCGGTATTCCCCGAGTACAGGAATACGCGCACCTCGTCGCCCTCGATGTCCCATTCGTAATCTTCGCCCACTCGTATGTCTACGCCGCGGCCGGACATGCTTTCGCGCGGTACGTAGCGGTAGCGTAGGACGTGGTCTACGATAACGTCGAACATCAGCGACTGGAATTCGGTGAGCATCTTGTTGTAGCTGACCGCGTCCTGGACGCCCGATATCCCGGTCGAGTTTATGATGTCCACGAATAGGACCGTGGCCCGGATTTCGTTGTTATTTCCTTCCTCTGCCATGCCCGTTGTTAGATCTGCAAGCTCTTACGTTTTTCGCGGATGAAATCTTCCAGGTACGAGACCCTCTCGGCCAGGCTGGCTTCCATAACTTCGCGGAAGTGCTGTTCGTCGGTAGTGAACGTGTCGAACTCCTCCCGGAAGCCGGCGAGCAGCTTCGCCGTCTCTTCCCGGTAATGCTCCAGTTCCCTTACTCGTTCGTGAAGTACCGCCGCCTTCTTGTCCAGAACCTGTTTGGTGTCGTCCACCGTCGAGGTCGTTTTTTCGATCTGGGCGGCGAATCGGGCGAGTACGTCGTTTACGTTCTTCCGCAGCGCCTCATTTTCCCGGGCGCTCTTCTCGTTCGCCGCTTGGACCTGTTCCCGTATCGTGCGCGTCAGGCGTTCGATTTCGGCGAACGATTTGTCGAGGGCGGCGCGGTGCTCCGCGGCCTCGTGCTCTTGCGTCGCGAGCCGCCGCTCCACCGTCTCCAAGATGCCGCCCAGTTTAGCCCGTACGGTTAAGTAAAGGAAGGTCGTAGCGCCCGCGGCGAAGGCCGCGACTATTACGGCCGGGTAGGGCGAAACGAGGTAAAATGCGGCGGCAACGGCGACCGCCGCCAAGACGAGTACCACCGCGAACAGTACGTCGAACAAGCGAAATCCCATCGTTACCGTCCCGCGTTGCGTCCGCGCCTCCTGCTTTCGTTCAACAACATTCTATCACACAGCAGCTTTTTGGTCAACAAACCTTCGTCCTTTAAAAATGATGATTTACGGCCTCCGTTAGTCCGCACGCCTGCTCCGGGGTCGCCACGCCCGCCACCAAAACCGGCTCATTTCGGCCAATATTTTCAAGATAACTCCCGGCGACGCGAGGGTCGACCGCCCGGCGCGCCTGGGGAAGTAGTGGACGCCGAGCGGGGTAACGCGCAATCCCGCCAACTTCGCCCGGGCGAGCATTTCCGCGTCAATGAAGGACCCCTCCGACGTCAGCGGAAGCTTTTGCAAGGCCTTTTTGGTGAACAGCTTGTACGAGAAGTTGACGTCCTGCACGCCCAGCCGGAAGAGCGCGTTAATCAATCGGTTATACGCGACCGAATATATGCTGCGCCACCAGCTGTCGCCGCGCTCGAGCCGGTAGCCCGCCACGACGTCGGCACCGTCCCGGAGCAGTAAATCGACGCCGCGGTGGACGTCGCGGAAGTCTATGGGGAGGTCGGCGTCGGTGTAGAAGACGAGGTCCTTGGTGGCCGCGGCGAAGCCGGTGCGCAGCGTCCGGCCCAGCTTGTAATTGCGGTCGTGGTGTATCGCTTTTACCTCGGCGTATTTGACCGCGAGCTCGTCGGCCAGCGCCGGCGTCCGGTCCGTCGAGCCGTCGTCCACAACGACGATCTCGAAATCCCCGTGGCGCGTCGCCAGCGCCTCGCGCGCGCCCTCCACCGACGCGACGACGTTGGCCTCCTCGTTGAAGGCGGGGAATATTACGGTTATCGAGGGTTTGACGTTTTCGAGCTTTTTTACCATAAATTTAGATTGCTTCAATTACTACCATAACGGCGCGACGCGGGCAAGGTTTATAAAGCATGCGCGGCCGTGCCGATTCACCCGGGGATTGTATTGCGCGACGTCGCGCGCGCGCTTCGGGCCGCCCTTACCGAACGGCCGGTGTCTCGCGACGTCCCGCTCGAGGATGATACGCCTTAGGGTTTTCCCTTTTCGGGACCACGTCGGGCCGGCCCGTTAGGCGGCGCTACGGCATACTCCGGGCCAGGCGGTGGATCTGCGGAAGGAGCTCGGCCACGGTGCGTACGGCGACGGGTTCCACGATGACTTGTCCGATATCACGCGGCATAGCCACGTAAATTTCGCCGCCCGCCGTCGGCTTTCCGGCGACCAGCGCCTCGAGCGTTTTATCCAGGTTTAAAGTGGGCAAGTAAGTGGGGAGGTTAAAGCGCCGCAGAAGCGCCGCGACGCGTATGACGGCCTCGGTCGCGATTTCGCCTCGCAGCTCCGAGAGGAGAGCGGTGTATATCAGGCCCACGGCCAACGCCTCGCCGTGGTTAAGGGCGAACCGACTCGCGCTCTCGAAGGCGCGGCCCAGCGTACGCCCCAGCTCGAGGAGGTGGTATTCGCCGGGGCCGCGTTCTCTCGAGGCCAGCACCGAAGCCTTATACCTCAGGCCCCTCTCGACGACGGCGTCCAATTCGACGCTTGCCCGCAAAAGCAACGGCGCGTTGTTTTCGAGATATGCGAAGGCTTCCTCGCCGCCGAGTACGGCGTATTTTACCGCTTCGGCGAGGCCGGCGGAGAGATGCTTGGCCGGCAGCGTCGCCAACAGCTCGGCGTCGACTATTACCGCCCGCGGTTGGTGGAACGTACCGACCTGGTTTTTTAGGTTGTCGACGTCGATGCCCACGTCGCCGCCCAGACACAGCTCGAGCTGGGCCAAAAGGGTCGTGGGGACCACGGCCCAGGGCACGCCGCGTTTGAAGGTGGCCGCGGCGAAGCCGGCGACGTCGCACACGCTGCCGCCTCCGAACGCCACCACCACGTCCGACCGGCTGACCACCGCCGCGGTGAAATCCCGGTATAAGTCCGCGAGTTGGGCGAGGCTTTTGGCATCGTCGCCCGCGGGTACGGCGGCGGACCTGACGGCGAAACCCGCGCGCTCGAGCGCGGGGGCGAGCGCTTTGAGGTACAGCGGCCTGACGTGTTCGTCCGTGACGATGAAGGTCCGGCGCGCGTCCGGCGCGGCCTCGCGAAGGAGGCTGCCGGCGCGCGCGAGGGCGCCGCGTTCGCCGTGTACGCGGTACGACGCGCCCGCATGTTTGACTTCTATATCGTACATAGCCTTTGCCTCGCGTGAAAATACCACAACGGCTTCCGCGGGGCAAGATATTCTTGACCTCTTCGGGGCGAAGCCCTATAATCGCTTTCGTGAAGGTAGTAACGCCGCTGCAGATGCGCGACGTCGACCGTCGCGCCATCGACGGCTTCGGCGTCCCGTCTTCGGTCTTGATGGACCGGGCGGGCGCGGCCGTGGCCGTGGTCGCGCTGGCGTTGGCGGAAGGAAACCGGGTCGCCGTCGCCGCGGGCCCGGGCAACAACGGCGGCGACGGTTTCGTGGCCGCGAGGTATTTGGCCGACGCCGGCTTCGACGTCGCCGTGCACTTGCTCGGGCCGGCGGCCCGGTTGAAGGGCGACGCGGCCGCGAATTGTAAGTCGTTCGTCAATTGCGGCGGCCAGCTCGAGGAGTACGAGCGTCGCCGTTTCGGCCGCGACGTAGGCCGGGCCGGCGTAGCGCTGGACGCCATGTTGGGGACCGGCAGCCGCGGCGGCCTGGCCGGCCCGTTTGCGGAAGCGGCGGCGGCGCTGCGCCGGGCGGGCGGGCCGGTGGTCGCGGTCGACGTACCCTCCGGCGTTGACGCCGCCACGGGTGCCGTGCCGGACGTGGCGGTCGCCGCGGACGCCACGGTAACGTTCGGCCTGCCTAAAATAGGCCTGCTGCAATTTCCCGGGCGGGGCTACGCCGGAGATATCCACGTGGCCGCCGTCGGCTACCCCGGCGCCGCCGTCGACGAGCTGGCCTTCGAGCCTTCGGGCGAAGCGCCGGGCTACGTAGCGCGGATACCGGCGGTGGAAGAAGTCGCGGGTTTACTGCCGTTAAGGCCGCTTAATTTACATAAGGGGGCCGCGGGCCGGGCGTACGTATTGGCCGGCTCGCGCGGTATGAGCGGCGCCGCGGCGTTGGCGGCGCAAGCCTGTTTACGGGCCGGCGCGGGTCTGGTGGAAGTGGGCCTGCCGGCCGAGCTCGACGTCATCTTCAGCGCCGCGACGCTGGAATGTCTGTCGCACCCGCTGCCGCAGACGCCGGAGGGCGCGCTCGCGGCCGGGGCCGCGCGCGCCGTCGTAGAGAAGACGGCCGCGGCGGACGCCGTCGCTATCGGCCCGGGGCTGGGCCGCGCGGGCGAAACCGCGGCGTTGTTGCGCGACGTGACGCGCCGCGTTAAGTGCCCGGTCGTCGTCGATGCCGACGGCCTGTACCTCCTCGGCCTGGACGGGTTGACGGCGTCGCGGCTCCGCGGCGTATTGACGCCTCACCCGGGCGAGATGGCGCAGCTCTTCGGCGTGGGCGCGGACGACGTGCAGCGCGACAGGCCGCGGTGGGCCCGCGAGCTCGCCGCCCGTACCGGTATGGCCGTCATATTGAAGGGTTACCTGAGCGTAATCGCGGCGCCGGGCGAGGAGACGTGGCTTAACCCGACCGGCAACCCGGGCCTCGCCAGCGGCGGCAGCGGCGACGTACTGACGGGCGTGGTCCTCGCGTTCCTGGCGGGGGGCGCGTCCCCCGCGGCGGCCGCGCGGGCCGGCGCGTACGTCCACGGCCTCGCCGCCGACATCGCCGCGGAGGCCTCGGGCGAGCGGTCGCTGGTGGCCTGCGACGTCCTGGAGGCGCTGCCGGCCGCGTTCCGAGTGATAGAGGAAGGCCCGGGCGAGGGCGACCCGGGTTTGGATAATTTGTTCGCGTCGTACGGCTAACGCACCGGGTGGCGAAGCAAGCCGGAATTATTAAATCGAACGCAGGAGGTACGTTTATGAAACGGACCGTCCTTCCGGCCTTATTGAGTATCGCGCTGGCGTCCACGGCCTCGGCCGGGCGCCTCGGCTTCGGCCTGGGCGTAACTATCTTCAAACCGGCGGAAGAGGACTCTTCGTACACGCCGATGTTTACCGGGAACGGCTATTACTGGGTGAATAAACACGTCGTGCCGTCGCTCGAGGTCGGCTACGCGCGCTATTCTCTTAACGATACGACGTACAACTTCATGCCTATAATCCCGCGCGTGGCCTATCACTTCGTATTGACGAAGAATTTCGACCCGTACGCCGGCCTGGGGCTGGTCTACGCCCGGAAATGGTGGAGCGGCGCGCTCGAAGGTTCGGACAATATGTGGGGGTACGCCGGCTCGGTCGGGTTAAACGTCGCGGCGACGAAGAACTTGGGCCTGGGCGTCGGCGTGGAGTACGTCGTTCCCGACGCCGGCAATTTCGACAGCGGGTACCCCGCGTTCAGGTTCAGCCTCGGCGCCGGCGGTTTCTAACGTTCCGTGGCCTTCATACGCTTCAAAGGGCCGTACGCGTACCTGGTGGAGAACGAGCGACGGAAGGTAGGCGGCAGGAGTTACGTCCACCAGCGCGTCCTCTGCTACCTGGGCCGCGAGCCGGCCATAGACGACGCCGTTATCGTGGAGGTGGAGCGCCGCTTCCCCGACGCGGCCGTGGATTGGAGGGCGTTAAGGGAGGAGTTGGCCGGCGCTCGCGCCTCGAGCGAGCGGCGCCCGGGCCGCAGGCGCGCGCCGAAACCCGAGAAGGCCGAACGTAAGGAACGGGAGGACGAATGGCGCGACTGGGATTAGGCGGTGGCGTTTCGCGCCGACGGACTTCGGCCTCGGCTTAAATGGAGCCATATAAGTTCGCTCGACGACGCCGGCCTCGCGGCCGGCGTTTAAAATGCCGTCCCGCGGCAAGGGCGTCAGGCCGGTTATGTTTGACAGGAGTAATTATAATTATGTTATAAGAACGTCGCGTTACCCGCCCGGTGGAGGGCGGCGGCTCGTCATGTTACGACCGGCGTAAAAAAGGCAGGGGCGATATGGTCGACGAGAAGAAGAGAAAGATGGCGTTGGTGTTGTGCGCCGGGGAGCTGGACCGCGCGCTGGCCTGTATGAATATCGCCGTCGGCGGCGCGTCGATGGGTATGGAGGTGGCCGTCTTCTGCACCTTCTTCGGCCTGAACGCCGTCCGCAAGGACGGCGTGGCGCCGGCGCCCGCGCCCGGGGAGGAGCCGAAGCGTATCGGCCTCTTCGGCGCCCGAGCCCTCCGGCGGGCGTTCGCTTATCTTAACCCGGGCGGCGGCAAGTACATGAACCCGAGCCGGTTCTCGTTTTGGGGTTTGGGCCGGCGGTTGACGGCGCGGCTGATGCGCGACTCGCGTATGGCGAACCTCGACGAGCTTATCAAGCTGGGCGCGAGTTTGGGCGTACGGTTCATCGCGTGCACGACGTCGCTCGAGGCGCTGGGTACCCCGCGCGCCAACGTGCGGCCGGAGGTAACGGAATTCGCGGGCGTGGCGACCTTTCTGGCCGAGGCGCTCGAGAGCGACGTACATCTTTTCATTTAAACGTCGGCGCCGGCGCAGCCGGAGATAGCGGGGTTCGGTATGGCCGATAAAACCGTGGATTGCATAGGGCTCTACTGCCCGGTGCCCATCGCCCGGGCGGCGGAGGCGATAGGAGGCGTCGCGGAGGGCGAGACGGTTACGATCCTGGCCGACGACCCGGGCGTGGAGAACGACTTCCCGAATTGGTGCCGCGTGACCGGCCACGAGCTGGTCTCGTTGGAGGAGGCCGACGAGGGGTACAAGATAGTTATCCGCAAGAGGTCGGCGGCCGGCGGCGGGTAGGGTTTGCGGCGCGGCGCCGCGGCGGGCTTTTTATTTAATTTCGGCCGAGGCCGCCGGGTCGAAGGGGTTGGTCCGGACCGCGAGCGAGAACAGGTACGGGTACTTCCGCTGGAGGTGCTCCATATATTGGAGCCACTCGCCGATGATCCGCACGTACGCCCGCCTGATGTCGCCGGCGAGGTGTTCGTAGTCCGCGGCCGGCAGGCCGTACGCCCCGTCGCGGTGCGCCAGTTCCTCGGCGAGGTGGGTTACGGCCCACAGCAAATCGGTGAACGATTCGTGTTCCAACAGGTTGGGGTTCTCCAGCAACCTTAGCAGGAATTCCCTTTTGGCGAGGAGGAAGTCCCGAAGCTCGTCCAGGGCTTCCGGCCCGACTTCGATGGTGTAGTCGTATTCGGCCATCCGTTTACCGGCCTGGACGAAGTCGCGATGCGTCCATTCCTTGTTCAAGAGCAAGTTTTGGCGGACATCGTCGAAGTCTTCGTCGAGGGCGATAATACGTTTCAGGAGGTCGGTTCCGACTTCGTTGAAGAAGGCGCCGATGACCATATTCAATTTATTGAGCAGGGCGCGCTTCTCGCGTTGGCCGAGCAGCCGGTGTATGATGACGGTTACGAGCAGGACCTCTATCGGGACGAAGGCGATGTCGCCGACGAGATAGATGAATATGTGGTGGGCGTCGCGGAAGATGGCGAAGTGGATTACGTAAACGAGGGTAGACAACGCGACCAGCGCGACGGCCAGATATAGTAACCAGTCCGAACGTTTCATAACCGCGGCCCCCTTTTTGGTGGTTTTTTGACGTAGACTATAATATAATATCCGCGAGGGGATAAGTTGAAAAAAAGGCGACCGCTTTAAATTATACGGAAGAGCCAAGGGGGGTAAAAAGTTTTATTTAATGACGAAATACGAGGGCCGGGGTTGGTGAACGGTATATGAGGAAATTTGCCATATACGGTTTTGTGGCTTTAGCGGCCGCGGCCGGGGCGACGCAGACGACGCCCGAGGCCGCGGCTTTCTTCAACGACGGCGTCGCGAAGACGAACGCGGGCCGCTACGAGGAGGCCGTGGCCGCGTTCGAGAAAAGCTTGACCGAAGACCCCAACCTGGTCGAGGCCCACGAGTGGATCGCGCATATCTTGATTCTGCAGGGGGACTACGACGGCGCCATCGAGCGTTATCAGCGCATCGTCGCGCGGAACCCCTCGACCGATTCGAAGGTGAGCCTGGGGTTGGCGTACCTCCGCGTGGGCGACGTCGATATGGCCGCCAAAACGTTGTCGAACGCCGTGGCCGCGGACCCGGACCATTGTAAGGGGTGGAACAACCTCTCCATAGCGTACCTACGGCAAGGCAAAGTCGCCGACGCGCGCGCCGCGGCCGAACGGGCGGTGGCCCTCGAGCCGAGCTTCGCTTCGGCGCACGTCAACCTCGGCAACGTCGAGCTGCGCGAGGGCGATGCCGCGGCCGCCGTCGCGGCCTTCGAGAAGGCCATAGCGCTTGACGCCGCCCAGGCCGAAGCCTATTACGGCCTGGCCGAGGCCTATAAATATTTGGGCGAGGAGGGGAAGGCGGGGGATTACTACGTGCGGTACCTGAAGCGCGCCGGCCGGGACCAGGCGAGGCGGGAGGCCGCGGTCAAGTGGTTATGGGAACACGGCCGGGGCGTGGAGGTTCCCAAGTAGTGGCGCGTCGCAAACGCCGCCCGAGCGCGCCTTTCGACATCGTGGTAGGCCGGAACAGCGTTCTGGCGGCGCTCGGGGCCGGGACGCGTACCGTGCACACGGTGATAGTGGACCGTACCGGCGGCGGCGAAGCGGTGGATGAGATAAGGCGGCTCGCCCGGGAGGTGGGCGCGGAATTAAACGTGGTCGCGAATCGGGAGCTGACGGAACTCGCGGGCGGAGATTTTCACCAGGGCGTCGCCGCGTACGTCGCTAAAAAACAGACGCCGGCCTGGGAGGAGCTCGTGGCCGAGTCGCGGGGCGGAAAGCCGTTCGTGGTGCTGGACCACGTGGAGGACCCACGCAATTTAGGCTCGGTCGTCCGCTCGGCGGCGGCGTTCGGCGCGGGAGGCGTCTTCTTCCCGCCTCGACGCCAGGTTCAGGTTACCCCTTCGGTAGCCAAAGTGGCGGAGGGCGGTTTGGAATACGTGCCGGTGGTACCGGTGGCCAACGTCGCTCAGTTTTTGCGGCAAGTAAAAGAGGCAGAGATTTGGTGTTACGGTTTGGAAGCGGACGGCGAGGCGCGGATGGATGAGCTCGAGTTCGGCCGGGGCGCGGCGTTCGTCCTCGGCGGCGAGGGCGTAGGCCTGAGCGCGGCGGCGCGGAGGGAGTGCGACGCCGTCGTGGCCATCCCGCTCGCCGGCAACGTACCGTCGCTAAACGTGGCCGCCGCGGCGGCCGTAACCCTTTACGAGTTCCGACGCCAGCACCCGCTGGCCGGGGCCGTAGATCGAAAGGGGTAAATATATGAAGCTAAAGGTATTATTGACCGGGTTGTGTTTCGTCGCGGTAAGTGCGCCCCTTTTGCTGACCGGCTGCAGCCCGTCGGGGAAATTCGGGGCCCCGGTAATAGCCAAGGATGAGACCGCCATCTCGGACATCCTGGACAACCCGGCGTCCTTCGAGGGCAAGACGGTTATGGTGAAGGGCCAGGTGGCGACGGTGGACGACGACGGCCTCGGCTTCCAATTGGACAACGGCCTCGGCAGCTTGCTTTACGTGGAGGTCGCCGGCGATTTCAAGATATCGAGCGGGGCCAAGTACCATCTTACTACGGCCGAGGGGAAGATCGTACTCGAAAAGGATACCGGGACGCCCCGTTTAACGGCTTCGGGGATCGACGTTAAGTAGGCAGCTCCTTTTAGGAAGCCGGCGCCGGCCGCGCCGGCTTTTTTAATTTTACGGCTCGAGCCGTTGTGGTAATATGCCGCGTGAAAGTCCTCGCCGAAATCGCCCGCAACAAGTACCTGTTGGCGTTGGCCGCGTCTTTGGCCGCGCTCTTCGCCGCAAGCTTCCTAATGCCCCCCGCGGCGCGCGGGTTGACGCGCTTCTTCGCCTATATGTCGCTGGCCTCCAACACTATCCCGCTGCCGGCGACGCCGTTAGTGATATATATGGGGCGGGAATACCCTTGGGTAGTGGTGGCGCTCTTGGGCGGCGCGGCGACGTCGCTGGCCAACCTCCTCGACTACGAGGTCTTCTCTAGCGTCTTCAAGACGAAACTGCTGCGCAGGATAAAGGAGAGCGAACATTCCCAGGCCAGCATCCGGGCCTTTTCGCGGGTGGCTTTCCCGACGCTGGTGGCCGTTAACTTCGTTCTGTTTACGTGGGACCTGGTCCGGTTGGTTGCCATCGCGGCAAAGTATCCGCGGGCGAAGTACGCCGCGGCCACGTTCATAGGCCGGACCGCGCGCTACGCCGTCCTGGCTGTGGCGGGGGAATTATTCGAGCCGCCGATATGGGCCATCGGCGTCGTGGCCGTCGTGCTGGCGCTGCCGGCGTTTGCCTCGTGGCTCCGCGCCCGGTTGCGCCGCCGGGCCGCGAAGGACGATGAAGGCGAGGGATAAACCCCAACTTTTTAAGGCGTTTATCCCGGGCGCGTTACTCGAGGGATATCTTACCCTTGGGAGTGCCGCGGCGGCCGTGGGTATTTTTCTTGACGCCGTTAACCCCCCGCGTTTGCCCTTGATTTTAGGGAAGCGTTTATATATAATACGGCCAAAGCGTAACGATAATAAGCGCCGCATCTACGCGGCCGTAAGCGTATTTCCGTTTTAGGAGGAACCATGGGCTTTAAAGACAAAGTCCGGGAGTTCGCGTTAAACCAGACTATAAACCGGATGGCGGACCTGGCCACCAAAGGCGACCCGGACAAAAATTTAAGGCGCATTATAAAGCTCGGCGAGAAGATAACCAGCGACCCGCTGTGGGTGGACGCCATCCAGGGCTTCAAGTACCGCCTCGACATTAACCACCCGCTGATGGAAATAGCCCGGCGCTTCATGAAGGAGTTCAACCCCAACGTGCGCCGGCGGCTTTTAACCAACTTGGTCGTGAAGGAGGGCCTCGTCGGCGCCGACAAGCGGCACAAGGTCGAGGAGAAGATCGGCTTCTACCCGCCGACGCTTCTCGTCATCTCGCCGACGATGCGCTGCAACATAACCTGCACCGGTTGCTACGCGGCGCAGTATCCCAAGAAGTACGAGATGGAGCCGGAGCTCATCGACCGCATCTTCACCGAGGCCAAGGAGATGGGCATCCACTTAATCGTCATCTCGGGAGGCGAGCCGCTCTTCCACGCCGACATGATGGACCTAATCGAGAAGCACGCCGACATCGGCTTCCAGATGTATACCAACGGGACCCTCATTGACGAGAAGATGGCCAAACGCATCGCGAAGACCGGCAATTTAATTCCGTGCATCAGCCTGGAGGGCCTCAAAGAGGAGACCGACAATCGCCGCGGCGAGGGCGTCTTCGAGAAGTGCTCGGAGGCGTTCGATTATATGAGAAAAGAGGGCGTGTGCTTCGGCTTCAGCGCCACCTGCACCCGCTACAACCTGGACGCCATTACCAGCCCGGAGTTCATCGACTTCGTGGAGCGTAAGGGCTGTACGCTGGGCTGGTACTTCACGTATATCCCCATAGGCCGCGACCCGGACACGTCGCTCATGCCGACGCCGGCGCAGCGGTACACGCTGGGCGCGCGCATCCGCCGCGTCCGCGAGACCCGCACCGTCTTCGCCGCCGACTTCTGGAACGACGGCCCCCACGTCGACGGCTGCATCATGGGCGGCAAGCGGTACTTCCACGTCAACGTCCACGGGGACGTCGAGCCGTGCGTCTTCGCCCAATTCACCGTCGACAACGTGCGCGACAAGCCGCTGGTCGAGTGCCTGCGCAGCGACTTCTTCCGCGAGTTCCGCAACCGCCAACCGTTCAGCAAGGACTTACGGCGGCCCTGCGCCATCATCGACAATCCCGGCGTACTCCGCGAGTGCGTCCGGAAGTGCGGCGCCCGGCCCTCGTACGACGCCAATATAAAGTTGATTACGGAGTTGGCGGAAGACCTCGACGCCTACGCCGAGAAGTTCGAGGCCGAGGTCGACGAGTACAGCCGGAAGTACGACGGCGACCCTTATTGCGAGTTCGGCGAGGTCGAGCAGACGGGGTGGGTGCCGCCGTCGAAGAAGAAAAAGCAACGGGTCAAAGCCCGCTAGGTTTTTTACGCTATGCCAAAAAACCCCGCCCTCGGCGGGGTTTTTTAGGCGGAACCTTGATTTTCGGCCGGCGTTTGTTATACTTCGCGAAGGGGGTGCGTAACGCCGCAGAATACAACGCAGGAGGAAAGATGCGTAACTTAACCTTGATAGCGATAGCCGTCGCGGCGGCGACGTGGGCCTTTGCGCAGGAGGCGCCGCCTTCCGCGCGGCCGGCCTTGACCTTTATGCCCTTTGCCGACGAGTCGCCCGGCTCCGGCGCGGAGGTGCCGCCCGTTCCCGGGATGCCGTTCGACGTCGAGGCGCCGATGCCGTGGCTCGGCGACGGCATTCCCGCCTTATTGGAGCTCGCGCTCGAGCGCTCGGCCGCGGTCAACCTGTTGCGGCGGGCGGACCTGGCGCTGGGCCTTAAGAGAAACCGGGATTTGGAGCTCGCGCCTGATACGCCGGTGGGGGACGTTAGCGACGTCGCGAAGCGAGAGGGCGTGACGCACGTCGTGGCCGGGTATTTCTACAAAGAAGGTAAGGACCTCTCGTTCAAGGTACGGGTATGGCCCGTCGGCGAGGAGGTCCTCCGCGTCCCTCAGCTCGAGGTTTTAGAGGAAAGCAAGGCCGAGCTGGAACGCCTGGGCCGGGAGTTGACGGAATCGGGCGAAGAGCTCAGGAAGCTCATGACGGACCCGTCTCTCGCCTGGGAAGCGAAGAAGGACCGGGCCGCGGCGATCCGCGACGAGATGGACGCGAAGAACGCGCGGATGGCCGAAATCGCCGCAGAGATAAAGAAATCCGTTCCCCCCGCCGAATACGCGGTGGAGGTAAACCGGGTGCGGCTGGAGGAGTTGGACGAACTGGCGGACGAACTGGCCGAAATGCTTACCGACCCGGGGATAAAAATGGATGAGAAGCAGCGCCGCGCCGAAGTCTTACGGGCCAAGATCCGGGAGGCGGCCGAGGGGATAGCTGAAATCGTCGTCGTCATCCCCAAAGGGCGGTCCAAGGAATTCGCCGGCGGCGCGGACGACCTGTTCGCGTTGACCGACGAAGCGGCCAAGTTCGTGCTCGAGGCGACCGGCGCCGAAACGGCGGGCTACGTGACGCGCCAACCGACCTCGGATATGGAGGCGTTCAAATGGTTCGCGAAGGGCGCTTCCCGATACTACACCGGCGAGCAGATAAGCTTCTTCCTGCGCGCCGCCGACAAGGACCCCACGTTCGCCGAAGCCCATTTACGTTTAGGGTTGGCGTACCTGAAGGAGAAGGCGTACGCCGACGCCGCGGCGGAACTCGAGGAATCCCGCGGCCTCGCCGACTTTTATCCCTCCGCCGCGGTGGGGTTAGCCGCCGGCTCGCGTAAAGAAAAGCCGGAGGACACGGAAGCGGCGGGGTACTTCTACTTGGAAGCGCTGGCCGTCGACTCCTCTTACGCGCCCGCCTTCGACGGCCTGGGCGGAATGTACTTCGCCGCCGGCGACTACGAGAAAGCGCGTGAGAACTACGATAATTTCATTGCCGTCTGGCCCACGAACAAGGACGGTTACTACGCCCTCGGCAACACGTTGTGGCTCATGGGTAGGGATAACTCGGACTGGAAGTCTCTTCTGCGCGCGGCGATCGAGTCCTACGAGAAGTCGTTGTCCGTCGACCCCGACTTTGCGGCTTGTCATTACAACTTGGCCTCGGTATATAAAATCTTCGAGGACGTGGAAAAGGCGAGTTACCATTACGTGCAGTACATCAAGCTTGAGCCCGAATCCCCGAAGAGTAAGGATATCGTGGAGACGGTCGAGGGTTGGCTTCCCAAATTCGCGCCGGGCTCCGCGATACGGGAAGAGGTCGAGGCCGCCATAAACGCGTGGAAGGCGGAATACGGCCCGGAATGAGATACGCCCCGCGGCAACGCGTATAAGAAAGGGCCCCGTCACGGGGGCCTTTTTCACGTGCGCCGCTCGCTTGGAGTCACCGCACGAGGACGAGCGTCTTGGTGGAAGGGGGCGTGCCTTCGCCGGCGCGGAGGTTCGCCAAGTATACGCCGCTGGCCACCGGTACGCCGCGGCTGTCGGTGCCGTCCCACTCCGCGACGTACTTGCCGGGCGGGTTGGCCTCGTTCACGATGGTGCGTATTAATTTCCCGGAAATATCGTATACCGCTATCGACGTTTTAGATTCCCGGTCTTCGACCGGGGCGACTTCGTAGGCGATGCTAATCCGCGTCGCGAAGGGGTTAGGGTAACAACTCGTGATAGCGCTTCGGGCTTTCGTCGCGCTGCCGCCTACGGCCCGTATGGCTTTGGGCCCGTAGGTGTAGGACGCGCCGGAGGATACGCGCTCCTCGAGTTTGTAGTAATAAATTACGCCGTCGTCGATTTTATCGTCGCGGTAGCTGTATGAGGGCGTCGGCTGTTCGTCGACGTACGCCAACTCGAAATACACGACGTTGCCGCTCACGGTGTCTTTTATGCCCTTGAATACGGCCCATCCCAAACGGCCGGTTCGCGGGTCGGCTTTCCACCGAACGGTGATCCCGCCGCCGCGGGCGGATAATTCGAACGTTTGGCGATTCGCCGCCGGCGCGCGGTATTTAGCGGTACGCCAGTGGTTGCCGCCGTACATAGGCCAGGGGTTGACGGAGGGGTCGTAGGCCGCGTCGGTACGGAAGACCTCGAGGAAGCCGTTCTGCGCGGCCACGACGAGGTCCATGAAGCCGTCGTCGTCCACGTCCGCGGCCGCCGGCGTCGACGTTACGCCGTTCCCTTGGAGTTTAAGAGGAAACCCGCCGGTAAGCGCCCCGTTTTTCTCGAAGGCCAAAAGCGAGCCGTCGTACGTGGCGAGTAATATTTCGGGGAGGCCGTCGCCGTCGGCGTCGACTATAAGCGGGGCCGCGGCTACGGTGCGGTTTATTTGTTTGGGGAAGCCCGGTCGCGGCCTGCCGTCGGCGTCGAAGGCCGCGAGCGTCGCGCTATTAATGTGGGTCGCGCCGCCGACGAATACCAACGTTAATGCGCCGCGCCCTTCTACGTCGCCCACGGCCGCGGGGGTCGTTATCGGCTTCGGCTCGAGGGATTGCGGCCACCCCGCCCGGATGTTCCCGGTCGCGTCGATGACGTACGTCGAACCGGCGGTGGTCCCTACCAGAACCTCCGTTCGGCCGTCGCCGTCTACGTCGGCTAAAACCGGCGCGCCGACCACTTTCCCGTCCACCGCCGCCGGCCAGCCCGGAACGGCGCCGCCCGAGGTCGAGAAGGCGTAGACCTGCCGGTCGGCCGCGACGACGACTTCCGGCCGGTGGTCGCCGTCGAGGTCGCCCACCGCCGGCGGCCCCGCCGCCGAACCTTCGAGCGAAACGGGCCACCCGCCTACGACCGTGCCGTTGCCGTGGAGGCCGAACAGCGTAGCGCCGGCGGCGGCGAATATTTCGAGGCCGCCGTAACTCGTGAAGTCCTGAATGGCGGGCCCCGCGGCGCCGGCGGCTAATTCCTTGGGCCAACCGGCGAGCGGCGTTCCTCGCTTGTCGAAGGCGTAGATGCGGCCGTCGGCGGAGACGTGGATAACCTCCAACGTCTTATCGCCGTCCAGGTCGGCAAGGGCGGGCGAATTGCGCTCCCCGCTCCGCACGCCCGTAGAGACCGGGAACCCGGCCAGGAGTTGGCCGCCGGCGTTGAATAAGTTCAGCTTGCCGTCCCAGGTGGCGATCGCGATTTCGCGGCGGCCGTCGCCGTCGACGTCCGCGACCGCGGGGGACGAGCCGTGATAAGAACCGCCGGTCGCGGGCCAACCGGGGAGGTACTGGGGGTTCCCGGTAGCGGCCCACGCCGCCGCCAACGTCGCGACGCAGGAAATTGTTAAGCGCTTTATGTAATACCGCGGGCCCATTTGCAACCTTTTTCGATTATACTAGAAAGCGGCCTCGATTTCCAGTTTTAATTCGTGCCCGCGGTTTTCTTCGAAGCCCTCCGTCGTTTTTAAATCGTAGCTCGGGTCCCACCATATCTCGGCGTGGCTCAAGTCGATTTTTACGTTCTCGTTCGGGGCGTACGATAAATGGGGGATAAAAGCGACGCTGAGTACGGTGTCTTCCCGGGTCGAGCTTTGGGGGTCGTCTACGGCGCGGCGGTTCGGGTTGACGTAACGGCCCCCTACGCCGAAGAATAGGTTTTCCGTCAGGAAGAGCTGCGGTTCGCCGAAGAGCATCAGGTAGTCGTCCGCATCTATGCCGTCGCCGAAAGTGCCGTGGTAGTTGGCTCGCCACGCCTCGTATAGCGCGGCCCCCCGGAGCCACAACCGCGGCGGTATTACGCGTACGCCGAAGTCGGGGTAGAATTGGACGAGCTGGCCGCCGGTCGGGTTTTCCATACCGCTCTCGTCGGCGAAGACGTGGTACGCGGCGACGGCGTAGAGGTCCCACGTCGAATACTTCCACGACGCCTCGACGCCGGCGTGGACCGTATCCCCCAACGTCCCCAATCTCCCGCGGGGTTCGGGGGCCAGCCTCTTCTCCCGCCAATAAAGTTGGCGCCAGAACTTGGGGAGGGCGGGCGCGAAGTGCGTATCCCACAGCGATTTCAGGTCGTACGTTCTTCCCTCCGTCGCGCAGAACAGGCCGAAGTTGCGCACGTGGCAATCGGCCGCGACGACGGCCTGGTGCTCGAGCCCCGCGCCTACGTCCAACGAAGCCTTAACCGGCCCGAATTCGCCGCCGACGCGCGCGCCGAACGGGTCGAGGTACGCCACGAAGGAAACGGGGTCGATGCGGTTGACGAGGTTGTTGTAATACCCGCCGTGGCCGTAGCGTACGTCGAAGCCGCCCAGCGTTACGTCGGTCGCGCGCCATAAGTCACTCAGCTCTACGTTGACTTGTTCCAGCGACGCGTATACGTACTTACTTTCCCCTTGCTCGGTCAGGTAATACGCGCCTTCTTCCGGCTCGAGGAGTACGTAACGGTAGTATTCCGATTGCTTGCGGTCGTCGAACGTGAACTCGAGGTTCGCGGCTACGTTTTCGTCGAAGACGGCGCGGATGCCTACGTCCGCTTCCAAGCGGAAGTTGTACGCGGGGTCGCCGTCCTTTACGATATCGTCGGCGCTGCTTTCTTCCGCGGCGGGTTCGGGGATAGACGTGGGTCCGACGTCGCCTTCCGCGAAGTCGTCGGTTACGGCCCCGTACAGATGGCCGTATACTTCGACTTCCGCGGCCCAACAGGCCGCCGTTAAGAGGATTAAAAAAGCGATTGCTACCGAACGGGCGCCCATAAGGCATTTCTCCTTTACGAATTCTCGCGAATAGCGCTTAATACTTTTCGGAAGCTCTCCGCCGCCGCGTCGTCGTAGAGAACGAAGACGACGCGCTTGAGCCGCGACGTTTCGCGCGCGGAGAGATACTTCAGGGTCGTCCGGAGCATGGCCCGGGCGGCTTCGTCGTACGGCATCCCCCCCACGCCGGTGCCCAAAGCCGGGAAGGCGATCGACTTCAGGCCGATGGCCTCGGCGTTCTCGAGCGCGGCCCTCGTCGCCCGGGAGATGGCCCCGGCGTCGGTCTTGCGGTCTTCTCCCATAACCGCGGCGTGGATGACGAACTTCGCCGGCAACAAGCCGGCCCTGGTGCGTGCGACCTCGCCCAGGCCGACGGGGGCTTTCTCGAGGGCTTCGCGCTGCACCGTGGGGCCGGCTCGCTTCGCTATGGCGCCCGCCACGCCGGCGCCCAATACGAGCGACGTGTTGGCCGCGTTCACGATGGCGTCCCCGCGCCAGGCGGTAATGTCCCCTTGCGTAAGTTCGACCACCGCATCGCCAACGGCGAGTTCGTCGGCCATACCTTTACCCCTGATTAGTTGCGCCACCTTCGGCCGCGTTACTCAGAAACAGGCGATTACGAACGCGTACGCCTTATCGTAAATCAAGTAATCTCCCCAGTCGCGTTTGTCTATATCGATGCCCGAGGCCAATTTAAAGGCGTAGTTCTCGCCGAACTTGTATTCCAGCGAAATCGGTACCCGGTTCTCGTACCAACTCCACGTTTCGGCGTATTTAGCGGCGGGTAGGTTTTTATCGACGTCGATCCTCTCCCCCATATAGCCGGTTTCGAGGTATAGCTCGCGCCAGGTGCGTAAACGCCAAAGTATATGATAAACCAATTCCGTTTTTTCGTAAAGGTAACTTTCGAGCGGCCTGCCGCCGAAGTTAAAGCGGCGCGTTTGGTGACGTCGCTGGAAGCCGACGCGGAGGCGGTGCCGCCCCGGCGGTTGGTAGTAAACGCCGCCGCCGTGGGAACCTAGCGTCAATCGGCCGTCGAAGTCCTCTTCCAACTGCGCCTCGCCCGCGGGGGGGCCCGTAAGGCGCCGCGTCTCTTCCCACGAGTTGGTCGTGCCGCGGTAGTACCCCTCCAGGTTCGCCGGCAGCGCCTTCCGAACGGTGACGGAGCCGTATCGTTCGACGTACCGCCGCACCCAATTGGGCCGCTGGCCGTAGAAATAGGTGTAGTTTTTAATCGACGGCGTCCGCCAAAGACCCTCCCCCTTGATTCTTAAACCCCAAGGGAACGACCAGGAGCCGGAGGCCTCGTAACGTTGGGGGCTTTCTTCGAACATCTCCTCGTAACCCTCGTCGTACGACGAGCGCCTAAACGAGTAGTTGTTGTCGAAGTCGATGGCGGTGTAGCCTACCTCGACGTAGCGGTCGCGGTCGTAGCGGAACTTGGCCGTGAAGCCGGCGTCGGAGTAACGTTTCCAGAACGTGGGTTGCGTCCGCAAGCCCAACTTGAACCAGCGCCACAGGCCGAACTCGAGTTCGAATTCGTTTAGCTGGCGTTCGTCCCACAGCGGCTCGAGCCCCTCGTAGCGGTCGTAGCGGTAGAGGAAGCGGAACCAGTCGGTAAAATCGGCGGCGACTTTGACCTCTTGGTCCAGAAACCATTGCCGCACGTTAAGGCTGCCCATCGCGATGCGGACGCCGATATCGTTTTCGTCCCAGATGCGGTCCCAGTCGCGGTCGTACGAGAGCTGCACCAGGTCCATGGCGTACTCTTTGTCGAACTCCTCCTCGATATCGTATGGCGCCGGGACGTACTGGGCCGCGGCGGGGCCGGCCCCGCATGTTACCGCAAGCGCCCCCGTTACGTATTTCCAATATCTAAGAAACTTACCCATATGCCATAATGCCCCCTTTGCCGGGGGCGCGTAATAGTAGCCGATAGCCGGCTCTCTGTCAACCGAAATCCGTAGTTATAATCGCCCGGGCAGGACGGCGCCGTGGCCGCTCAATCTAATAAATACGGCCGCCGCTACGACGGCCACCATAGCCGTCCATACCCCCCAATCCCACGCCGACGCCGGCCGGGCGCCGTACGGCGTCGGCCTCTTCGTCGTGTGGTAACCGCGGAGCTCGAGCGACGTCGCGAGCTGGTCGGCCGAGCGAAGGCTGTACAGGAAAACCGGTACGACGAGCGGCAGCGCCCGGCGCGCCTGCGATAGGAAGCTCGAGCCGAAGTCTAGCCCCCGCGCGCGTTGGGCCTCCAGCGCCCGGGCGCTGGTCTCGAACATTACGGGCAAAAGGCGAAACGCGAGCGTGAGCGTAACGGTCGCGCCTCGCGGCACGCGGTAAGTGCGGAGCGCCTCGCTGAATTCTTCCGGCGTCGTAACCGCCAGGAACGCCAACCCCGCGACTAGCATGCCGACGGTGCGCAGGCCGACGGCTAGGCCGTAAAGCACGCCCAGGTTCGTCGCCCGGTACACCCAAACGTGCGCCCAGGGTTCGCCCGTCTTTATGAAAGGCGGCCATAGGAGGGCGCTCAGCACGACGAAGGCCGCGGCTAGCGGCGCCGTCCGGCGCAGCGACGTCCCGGCCCCGCAGAGGTATAGCGCGGCTAACGTGACGCCGGCGACCAGCGGCGTCACGTACGCCGGGTGGTTGAACGTCGTGAGGAGTACGAGCGTTAGTACGAGCAGCGCCAGGCGCGTCGCGGGGTGGAGCCTTTTTAGCGGCGGTTGGTTCATATCTCGGTTCGACGGCCCGGTATCCGCAGCGCCCGCGTTAGCTCGTCCCCCGTTACGGCGTCGAGGCCCAGGTCGCGGGCGAGGCGAGCCGCCACCGGCGGCCTCAAACCCGCTCGCGATAAAAGTTCGTCGTCGGCCAGGACCTCGCGAGGCGTACCCTCGCCCGCGACGCGGCCGCCGGCGACGACGGCGACGCGCCGGGCGTAGCCGGCCACGACGTCCATGGCGTGGGTTATAAAGATTACGGTGGTGCCGCGCCGGTTGAGCGCCGTAACGGCGTCCATGAGTGAGGCGACTTCGCGGCGGTCGAGCCCCGTCGTCGGCTCGTCCATCACCAGGATTTCGGGTTCCACGGCGAGGACGGAGGCCAACGCGACGCGCTGGCGGTCTCCTTTGGGCATCGTGAACGGGTCTTCGTCCTCGCGCTCCTCCAGGTCCACCGCGGCGACCGCGGCCGCTACGCGGCGTTCGATATCGTACCCCGGTAAACCGAGCTGGCGCGGGCCGAAGGCGACTTCTTCGCGGACCGTCGGTTGAAATATCTGGTGGTCCGGGTTTTGGAAGAGGTAGCCGACGGCTCGAGCGCGCTGCTTCGCCGATAGCTTCGTCGGCGGCCGGCCCCCGACGAGAACCTCGCCGGCGGTCGGGCTCAGTAGACCCGCGGCCGCTTTGGCGAACGTCGTCTTACCGCCGCCGTTCTCGCCCACGAGCGCGACGAAGTCGCCCTCGCGTATCGCGAGGTTAAAACCCGATAGGGCGGTTACGCCGCTGGCGTACGTTAGCGTAAGGTCATCCGCGACGACCGCCGGCGGCCCCGCCGCGGGCGGCGGCTCGTCGTATTTTAACCGCCCGATTTCCACCCCGGGAAGAAGGCGGAAGCCGTCGCCGCGTCGTTCAAAATAATTCAAAAAGTTTAGCGCGGCGACGCCGGCGCGCCGGCAAAGCTCCTCGTCGGCCAGCGTTCGCAGGGGGGAGCCGCGGGCGACGAGCTCGCCTCCGCCCAGCAGCGCTACTTCGTTCCACGTGAGCGCTTGCGCCGCTTCGTTGTCGGCGACGACGGCCGTACGGCCGCGAGGGCCGAGGTCCGTTATAATAGCCTGCAGCGTTGCCTTGCCGGCCGGGTCCAAATCGGTCGCGGCCTCGTCGAAGAGCAGCAGGCGCGCGTCGGTGGCCAGCGCCGCGGCGACGGCGAGCCGCTGTTTTTGGCCGCCCGACAGCGTTTCGACGCGCCGGGCCTCGAGGCCGGCCAGGCCGCAGGCGGCCAGCGCGTCGCCGACGCGGCCGCCTATATCCCCGGCGGGTACGCCGAGGTGCCGCGGCCCAAACGCGACTTCGTCTTCGACCGTCGTTGCCACCAGCGCGGCGTCGAAGTCCTCGAAGACGAAAGCCACGTCGCCGGCGACGTCGCGGGGCTTTTTACCGGCGAGGGAGGCGCCGCGTAAAGTAACATCGCCGCTCATCGTTCCCTTTTTAACGGCGGGTACGACGGCGGCGAGCGCCGCCAGCAGCGTCGATTTGCCGGCGCCGGAATGGCCTAAGACGCCGAGGGTGCGGTCTTCCTCCAGGCCGAGGGTAACGTGGGAGAGGGCCGGCCGGGACCGGCCGCGGTACGTAAAAGTCAGCTCGGTAACGTCAAAAGCGTTCGCCACGGGCGGCTAGACGGTCGGTGGTCCGGCGCTACGGGTTTTTTAACACTTCGGGCGGGGCTGCGGCCAGGGCGTCGGCGTACTTGGCGATGGCTTGTTCGTAGACGTCGAGAGCGCTCGCCTTATTATTTTTGTGGGCGAACTCGGCGTCGAAGTATTCGGCCAGGCTCAGCGCGGCCTCGGCGCCGAGCTCGGCGCTGGCCGTAAGGTCCTTTTGGGCCGTTATAGCTTCGGCCGGCGGCACGCGGTCCGCGAGGAAGTGGTAGGCGTCGGCCAGTTCCGCGGCGCGGTCCTCGCAGTCGATGGAATAATCCTTGCCGGAGGACGCTTTGACGAAGAGTTCGCCGAGTTTATCGAGCTGTTTGCCGATGCGCTTGGCCGCGGCGCCGAAGTCGTCGTAGTATTGCGCGTCGGCCTCGGATATCTCCGCCGCCGCGGCCGCGGCCAGCAACGCGAGCGCCGCCGCGGCTACGGCCCACTTCGATTTAAACATTATTCCCACCACCCTTTTCCTTGACGACGGTTATCGTTTCCTTAGTTTCGTCGATTTCGAAGTCGGCGAAAGTCGCCGGCGCTTGTCTCTTTAATTCTTTCAGGATGGCGATTGCCAGCCGGCGTATCTCCCACTGCGCCGACGCGTGGCCGCGGAGCGCGAGTACGTGGCGCCACTCGCGGAAATCGGCGGTCATGACTATCTCGGTGGCCGTCGCGTTGGGGAGGACGAAGCGCGCGTCCTCGCGGGGTACGCCCATCCCGATTAGTCTCTCGTACGCGGCGCGGGCGTTCTCGACGGCGTCGTCGAACGCGCGGTGGCCGTCGGCGTTCCCCGCTACGGACGGCGGCGTGACGTACGGGAAGCCGGCCTCGCCGACGTAGCGCTGGCTGCGCTGGGAGTAGGAGGCCAACCGGTGGCGGACGAGCTGGTGGGTGAGGGCGCGCGAGACGCCGGTGACGCGGAAGGTCGCGGCGGCGTGCTCGAGGACCGAGAGGTGGCCGCGGCGGATTAACATGCGGATGAACTTGGCGGCGGAGTCGGCGCCGGCGCGGTCGCCGGTGTCGTAGCAGGTCCGGGCCGCGGCCTCGATTAACTCCTCCGCGTCGGGCGTAACCGCTATAAGCTCGACTTCCACGGCAGACTCCTTGACAGGCGAGGGCGTTTCATTTATAATATCCGCCGACGGGGCAGTAGCTCAGCTGGAAGAGCGCCTCCCTCGCACGGAGGAGGCCGTCGGTTCGAATCCGATCTGCTCCAACCCGCCGGGTCGCAAGGCCCGGCGTTTCTATTTTAATTCTACCACTTTTCGGGGCCGGCGGCAACTTCGGTACGGGGCTATTCGGTAAGGTAGTAAGCGAAAGCGGCGTTAATATGTTCCTCGCCCGTGGCGGCGTCCACTTCCCGCCAGCGGAGCCAGCCCTCGGCGCCGTCGTTGAGTTTTACGTACCACCATTCGCCGCGGGATTCCAATACGGCGAATTCGTTTTTTCCCCCATATGCAGTTGTGACTTCGATCCCGGAGGAGTCGTCGAGGGAGGTTTTTAATATCCCGGGTTCGACGAGCATTTCCGCCGGCGTACCGCGGCCGGTTCGGCCTCCCACGCGGACGTTGACCGCCGCTTCTTCTTCCGGTTCTAATCCCTTAAAACTCCACGTCAATCGCGTCGTGCTTTCGCTATACGAGGTTACCGCGGGGGGCAAGCCGGGAGACGAGAAGAATACGGCGCCGGGCGCTTCGTCTGTTATATAAGAGATTTCGATTTCGCCTTCGCCGATAGGCCCGGCCCAACCCTTCCCCGTGAATACCGGGTAGGTGAACGTACCGATTTCTTTAGTATCATAGGGGTCATCGTATTTATTGCGGTACGCGCACGTTATTACGCGCGTCGCTCCCGCAGAGAACGGTACCGACCAATAGTCGAGTATTTCCCGAGTTAATATGATTATATCGGTATACCCTCGCTCGAGGTAATACGGGTCTTCGGTCGGTTCGACGGCCAGCGAAAACCGCATCACGGTGCGGATACGTAGTGGCTCGCCGTCGGCGGAAGCCTTAAACCCCCTGTATAAATCCACGAGTTCCGTATCCCAGGGGAACGTTCGCCCTACTCCTCCCCCCGCTCCTCCTCCCGTCTCCCGATTATTCACGTATATTACAGATTCCTCAAAAGGTTTCGTAATTATCACCTCGTTCACGGGGTTTTCGGCGTTGACGCCGTAAAAATCCCAATATCTCTCCCAGTCCACTTTGCTCGGTCTATTAACCGGCATATCGAGCGAGTCGATCCCCAGGGGGAAATACATCTTCACGTCCATCGCCGGGCCGTCGTTTTTAAACGTGAAGGTTGCTTCGACGTTAACGTAGTCTTTTTCGAGTACGCACGTTACGCGTTCGCGGGCCATGGCTACGGTGGCGTGTTCCGCGTCGGCTAAATACGGGGGGCCGTTGAGGACCTCGTAATTCCCGACGTTCGCGGACGCCGTGCCGTATGCCGCGCATGTAACTATGAGAGCGCATTTCAGTCGATTCCCCATCGGCGAACCTCCCGTGTTTAAATCGTATTTAAACCCTCCCGCCCACCAACCGGTGCAGCAGCGAGCGGTGCAGCTGAATCGCGTCGTAGGCGCAGGCCTCGTGGCAGCAGTAGCAGCGGATGCAGAGCTTCTCGTCGATATAGGATTTGTCGTTGATGACGCTAATCGCGGCGACGGGGCAGCCCTCGCGGCACAGGCCACAGCCGGTGCAGCGCTCGCGTCGCACCCGCGGCTGAACCGACAGGCCGTTGCGCAGCAGCGTCCGTAAAATCCCCTGGAACGGCCCGTAACCGGCGAAGCCGCCCTCCGTGAGGATGGTGGGGGGCCATTTCCAATCGGGAATGCGCAGGGCCTCGAGCGCGGGCCCGACGACGTCGAGGTCCTCGGGCCGGTTGGGTTCAACGCCTCGAGCCGCCGCCGCCCGGAGCACCGGGTGGTTTTCGGGCGGCAACGCCGTTATGGCCCCCGCGGCCGCGTCCACCGCCAGCGGCGACGCGCCGGCCAGGATAAGGCCCACGTTCCGCGGCTCGCCCAGGCCCGGGCCGTTGCCCTCCATCGCGACCACGGCCTCCATAATATTAAAAACCGGTTTGACGAAAAGCGCGACGTCGAGCAGCATATCGGCGAAGTTGTCCACCGTTCGGGTACGCGCGTGATAACCGGGTTTATCGAAGCCGGGGAGAACGCCGAAGAGGTTCTTGACGGCGCCGGTAAGGATGGTGAAGGTGTGGGTTTTTAATTTGCACAGGTTGACGACCGCGTCCGCCTCCAGGACCGGCGTGATGACGTTGAACTTTTTGGCGACGCGGCCGTCGTCGAAGAGTGCTTCACGCGAGGTGGTGTCGTAGTTGAGCTCCAGGCCTACCTCGTCGGCGAGGCCGAAATAACCGGAGCGGCGGTAGCACTTCTCGAGAGTTCTTTTAGTATACGGAAGGCCCGAGCCCGGGCTGTCGGCCAGTACGGGCGTTGCGCCCGTTTCCCGCACCGCCGCCGCCACGGCCTTCACGACCGCCGGATGCGTCGTTACCGCTTCCTCGGGACGCGAGCCGCGCAGCAGGTTCACTTTAAGGACCACGCGCCGGCCGGGTTTGAACAACTCGCGGAAGCCGCCCCACGGCGCCGCGGCTTCGGCGAGGGCGCGAGCGACGTCGGCGTCGCCGTAGGAGGGGCAGCGGGCGATGCAGACTCTATTGTCCATCTCGAGCCGGCGGCACCTCCTCGTCGAAGCGGAGCTCGGCCAAGGGCAGACGTTGCTTCGCCGCCGGTTCCTCGGCGGGATAGCCCGCCGTCATCAGGCAAACGAGCGCGTACTGCTCCGGGACGTTCAGAACCGCGCGCACCCGTTCCTCGTCGTAGTTATTTATCCAGCAGGTGCCGAGCCCTTTGGCCGTCGCGGCCAGCGTGACGTACGCCGCGGCGATGGCGACGTTGTAGCGTACGTACATGTCCCACGTCCAGCTGCCGCGGGTACGCGCGTCGGGCGCGGGCGCGCCGCCGTACGCCAGAAACCCCAAGAAAGCGAGCACGACCGGAGCCTCGGCGATGAAGCCGTTGTGGGAAGCGGCGGCGTCGGCCAGGGCGCGCCGTCGGCCTTCTTCGCGGACGACGACGAAGCGCCACGGTTGGCGGTTGTGGCCCGAAGGGGCGAGGCTGCCCGCCTCGAGGACGCGTGCTAAAACCCTTTCCGGGACCGGGTCCGGCAGGTATTTCCTTACGGAACGGCGGTCGGCGATAACGTCGAAGACGTCCATAGCGGTTTTACCTCGCGTTTTCCGTTTATTATAGGGTTAAAGTAGGCCGAAGTAAAGCGCGCGTACCGCTAAAAATTTAACTTGATATTTTTCCCATTTTAATTTATAAATATAGGGTACTCGTAACTGCGATTAATAACGTTTCGATTATCGGCGAAGAGGAGGTAACAAGATGAGGAACGTGCTTCTCTTTACGTTGGCGTTAGGCTTGGCTACGACAGGGACCGTTTTTGCGACGGGCAGCGAGCACGAAGTAGGCGGTGGACCGGAAAAGGGACACACCGTGCCCTTCTATACCACCGCCCCGGCGATGCGGTTCCAGTGTATGTGGTTGCAGGCAGAGATAGATGAGAAGGGTAGCGTAGCCCGGATCGAGTTTATGTTCCAATCGGGCGGCGCCACGCCGACCGCGCTCGAAGGCTGCAAGATGATCCTGTGCCACTCCAGCAAGGAAAAGCTTACCAACACCTTCAAGAAGAACTACGACTTCAAAACCCCGGTCCAGGTCTTCAGCGGGAAGTATACCGTACCGGAAGGTCTCAAGGAAGGCGATTGGTTCACGCTCGCCGAACCCGATAACTTCGTCTACAACAACCGGAACAACTTGCTGATGGAAATTTCCTGGACTAAGGCCACGGGTACTACCACCAAAACCTTCATATCCGCTGCCGACCAGCCGGGCCGCCTCCGGGTGTTCAACGCGACCGGGGAAACAGGCAAGCTGTTGGCGAACCAAGGCCATGTCGCGAGGGTTACGATCGGCAATCCCGCCGTCAGCCCGACCAGCCTTGGTAGGGTCAAGACGTTATTTAATTAATAACCCGCCACATCCGTTAAAGATAGTAAACGCCCCTCGGACGAGGGGCGTTTCCTTTTAGTTCGTGCGCCGCTGCGGCCGGCGCGTACCGGCCTTTAGCTCCCGAAAGCGACGAGGTTTTGGAACCACTCTTTTCCCCGCACCGAAGCGAAGTCGTCGTCGGTGGCCGCCTTGGGTTTAGACCTGGGCTCGAGCTCGAGCGCGCGCCGCAAGTATTTCGCGCACTCTTCTTCGTTGCCCTCCAACGCCCAGAAGCATGCGAAGTTGTAATGGGTCAAGTGTTCGTCGGGGGCGAGGTCGATGCCGCGGCGGTAGTTTTCGGCCGCTTCGGCCGACCGGCCGGCGCGGTGGAGCGACGACGCCTTGGTCGTATACGCCAACGCGAAGGTAGGGTTCTTCGCTATTATTTCGTCGCAAATGGCGATAGCTTCCTCGGCCCGTCCCAACATGGCCAGCGTGTTGGCTTTGGCGGTATACGCGCGTACAAATTCGGGGTCCGCCGCTATGGCTTCCTCGAGTGCCGCCAACGCCTCCGCAAAGCGGTTGGCGTTGAAGTAGTGGCGGCCTCGCTCGAGGTGCACTTTGGCGCGCAAGCGCGCCATATTTTCTCCGTTTTCCCTTTGGTCTCCCATTCCTGCACTACCGGTTTTAGAGGTTAACGTTTATACTTTATAATGTTTAACGCCGGCGGTTAGGCCGGTACGGCGCCGGGCCGTAAGGGCTTAACCGTTAATTCGCTTTACCCCGTTTTATTGAGGAATGGGGGAAGTGGAAGTAAAAGAGCCCCCCGGTACTTTCGACCAATACGTGGCCACGCTGCGTCGCTTCCGGGCCGGCGCGGCGGTCAATCTACCGACGGAGCCCCTTTCTCGCCGTGCTCGGTGCCGAGGCCGGGCTCGCCTCCGGTACCCAGCGTGCGGCGCCACGGCGGCGTTTCCCACCAACGATTCGGCTTGAAAGGTGCGTCGGCGTTACCGCGGGAGGCGAGTTCGTCGTTATACGCGACCCAGTCGTCGACCGCGGCGGCGAGGGTCGGTACGGCCTCCGGCTTTTGGGCGGGGTCGGCGGCCAACGCGCCGGCCAGGTTCCCCGCGACGATTTCGCCGTCCTCGGCCCGCGCGGCTATTTCGCCGTATTCGGCGTCGCCGGTCTTGCCCTGGAGCGGGCCGGCCTCCGCCGCGAGCATGGCGTATTCGTGCGCCGTCGCGCCTACCGTTTGCTGGAGCTCCCGGCGCTGCGTATCCTCGGGCGTATTTTCGGCGAGGTAGGCGTTAATTTTTTCCGTAATGTGGAATAGGTCGGCGCGGTAGGCCGAGGCGGCCTTGATTTGCGACGGCCCTTTAACCGCGCGGCAGCCGGCAAACGCCAGCCACATCACGCACGCGGCGAAAACGATAGACGCGCTGTAAAAGTTAGGGCGCGGGCGTTTTGAACGCGTTCCCACGGCGGTTTATAATACCTTGAAATTACGACGCCCGCAACAAGAAAACGCCGCCACCCTTATGCTTGTCATAGGGTGCCGTTTTTGGTAATATATGAATTCGTATTTAAGCTACGCGACTTTGAGAGTTTTAGTGACAGGCGGCAACGGCTTCATAGGGAGCCACCTCGTCGAGGCCCTACTCTCCAAGGGCGCCGACGTCAGGTGTTTGCTCCGCCCCACGTCGGACCGGCGCTGGTTGGACGGGCTGGACTACGAACCGGTGTTGGGCACCCTCGATGACGAGGACTCGCTCGCGCGGGCCGTAGTCGGGGCGGACGTGGTTTACCATTGCGCGGGCGCGACCAAAGCGCGTAAGGCCGAGCTGTTATACCGCGTTAACGCTGAGGGGACCGCAAACCTGGCCGAGGCGTGCTTGGTGCGCCCTGTGCCGCCGTTTCTCGTTTACGTCTCGAGCCAGGCCGCGGCGGGGCCTTGCGGGGCGGACGGCGTTCGCCGCGAAGCCGACGAGTGCGCCCCCGTAAGCGACTATGGCCGCAGCAAGCTGGGGGGCGAACGCGCGCTGCAGAAACGCGCCGCCGAGTTGCCTTTCGTTATACTCAGGCCTTCGGCCGTCTACGGCCCCCGCGATACCGAGATGTTTTTGTTCTTCAAATTTATTAACAAGGGCGTCGAGCCCGCGTTGGGGTGGGACGACCGGTACGTGAGCCTTTGTTACGTGACCGATTTGGTGGAGGCGCTAATCCTTGCCGGAAGCTGCGAGCGGGCCCGGGGCGAAGTGTACTTCGTAGCCCACGACGAGGTCTGGGATTGGCGCGGCGTCGCGCGGGAAACCGCGGCGGCGTTGGGGGTGAAGACGAGGAAGGTCCGGGTCCCCAAGGTGGTTCTCTTCGGTGCGGCGACGATAGCGGAGCTCGCCGCTACTCTTTCGGGAAAGGTGGCTACCCTCAACCGCGAGCGCGCCCGCGTTATGTTGGAAGAATTATGGGTGTGCGATGCGAGTAAAGCCAAGACGGAATTGGGTTTCGCGCCTCGCGTCGGTTTTGCCGAAGGCGCGAAGTTAACGACCGCGTGGTATCGCGGTCAAGGGTGGTTGTGACCGTTATGACCGAGCAACGACAATACCGGCCGGATATATTTGAGAAGTGCGAGAAGTTCACCGCGGCTCGAGCCGCGATCGCCGCCGGCGTGTATCCGTACTTCCACGTCATCGAATCGGGCCAGGACCCCGAGGTTATGGTCGAGGGGCGCAAGATGATCATGCTGGGGTCGAACAATTACCTGGGTTTGACCTCCCACCCCAAGCTCAAGGAAGCGGCCATCAAGGCGACGCGGGAGTTCGGCGTCGGGTGCGTGGGCTCGAGGTTCTTGAACGGCACCCTCACGCTGCACATAGAGCTGGAGGAGAGACTCGCCAAGTTCTGCCGCAAGGAGGCGGCGCTGGTCTTCTCCACCGGTATGCAGACCAATTTGGGTGCCATCTCCGCGCTGGCCGGCAAACGCGACGTCATCGTGACCGACAAGTACGACCACGCCAGCATCATCGACGGCTGCCGGTTGAGCTTCGGCCACATGAAGCGCTTCCGCCACAATAACATGCACGACCTCGAGCGCGTCCTTCAGTCGCCTGCCGACGGCGGCGGCGCCCTGATCGCGGTGGACGGCGTCTTCAGCATGGAAGGCGACGTCTGCAACCTGCCCGCCATCGTCGAGCTGGCGAAAAAATACGGCGCGCGGGTCCTGGTCGACGACGCCCACGGCATCGGCGTCCTCGGCTCGCGGGGCGCCGGCGTCGCCGACCACTTCGGCCTCGAGGACGAGGTGGACATAATAATCGGCACCTTCAGCAAGTCCTTCGCCTGTGTGGGCGGCTTCGTCGCCGCGTCGGAGCCGGTCGTCCATTACCTCAAGCATTTCGCCCGGTCGATGATATTCTCGGCCAGCCTTCCCCCGGCGAACGTCGCCTCCGTCCTGGCCGCGCTCGACATCATCGAAACGGAGCCCGAGCGGCGCGAACGGCTCGCGGCGGTCGGCGATAAGATGCGCACCGGCCTGCAGAACCTGGGTTTCGATACCGGCGAGAGTACGACGCCCATCATACCGGTCATCGTGGGCGACGACCTCACCGCGCGCACGATGTGGCGCAAGCTCTTCGACGCAGGGATATTCACGACGCCCATTATGACGCCGGCCGTCCCGGAGAACCGCGCGCTCATCCGCGTGAGCTGTATGGCGACGCAAACCGACGAGCAAGTGGACAAAGTTCTGGAGGTGTTCGACAAGGTGGGGCACGAGATGAGCGTTATCGGGGGATGGGGGCGCGCGTGATAACGGTCGACGAGGCGGCGTCGCGCCGCGCCCTGGCGGAGTTCATAGCTTTCCCGTATCGTTTGTACCGCGACGACGCCAACTGGGTGCCGCCCCTCAAACGCGACGTCAAGTTCACGTTCGGTCCGAAGAACCCGTTCTGGCGTCACGCCGAACGGGCGCTTTTCGTCGCGCGCCGGGAGGGCCGCGTCGTGGGCCGCGTCGCCGCCATCCAAGACGACGATTACATAAAATTCGCCGGCGAGCCGTGCGGCTACTTCGGCTTCTTCGAGGCGGAGGAGGACGGCGAGGCCGCCGCGGCGCTGTGGGACGCGGCCGCAAGCTGGCTCCGCGGCCGGGGCCTTACCAAATTCATCGGCCCTATGAACCCCTCTACCAACGAGGAGTGCGCGTTCCTGGTGGAGGGGTTCGACCGGCCGCCGTACATTATGATGACGCACAACCCGCCGTATTACGCGGCGTTGGCGGAGGAGTACGGCTTTCGCAAGGCGCGCGACTTGTTCGCTTTCGTGTTGGGCATCTCGCCGGCGCGGCTCGAGCGCCTCGAGCGCGTCGCGGCTCGGGCGCGGGCGCGCGACCCGGGCCTCACCGTCCGCTGCGTCAACCTCCGCGACTTCGCGGCCGAACTCCGATTAATCCGCGAGGTCTACAACCGCGCCTGGGACGACAACTGGGGCTTCGTGCCGCCGACGCCGGAGGAGTTCGACAGCACCGCCGACCGTCTTAAATCGCTCGCCGTCCCGGAACTCGTCCCCATCGCCTTCGTCGACGGCGAGCCGGCCGGCTTCATCGTGACGATTCCGAACTACAACGAGGTCTTGGCCGGGATGGGAGGTTCGCTGGGGCCGCTAAGCCTCCTGAAATTTCTGACGGGCAGGCGGAAGATTAGAAGCTGCCGCGTGATGCTTTTCGGCGTCTGCCCGGAGTACCGCAAGCGCGGCATCGACGCCGTCCTCATGGCCTCCAACCAGCGCGCGGCGCTCGAGCTCGGCTACCGCGAGGCCGAGTTCTCGTGGGTGCTGGAGGAGAACGAAATGACCAAGCGCGCGGCGAAGATGTTGGGCGCGCGGCCTTATAAGAGATACAGAATTTACGAGAAGGAGATTTAGTTTCGGCCGGGGGATTTTCACAGAAAGAAGGCGGCCGCGAGGCCGCCGATTTTATTCGATGCCGTGTTCGGCTAAACGTCGCTTCCTTAGCTCGATCCATTTACGAGCCCTCTCCGCGTCAAAATTGTATCGATATCCATTGTCGGCCTTAATTTCTTCGCGGTCCAATATATTATAGGCGTGTACGCGGCCCGATAACGCATCCAAAGGGACGATAATATTCCTACTGCCGTCGGTGAACTCGTAACCGTAAACCGCAGTCCCTAATAATAAGTACCTGACCAACTCGAAATCGCTCGAGCCGTAAAATACGCGGGCCGCGTCTTCGGCTTCCTTTTGGCTGATGATGATATAAGGCAGCCCACGCCCACCCCTGCGGGTATTACACTTTTTACTTATGCCTATCAACGCGGAAGCGCACAAGTTGCCGTACGGGAAATACTGCTCGTCGAATTCGTACAACGAAACGCCGGACGTTTCTTGGTTGCGGATAACTTCTTTCCTATCATAACTCACTTCACGCGCTTTGTTTACTACTTCGTCGCTCGTCGGCAAAGGCCCCGGGCCGAAGTACGCGAGGTAAACGTACGCCGCGACGTCGCCATCGATATCATAAAGCGGAATCCGGCCGTCGAGGAGACGGATATCACTCTCTTTTATTTTAGCATAGATACCTTCCAGGTCTTCGAATCCCTTATGTACCGTTAATTCACTAGTAATCAAATCCGTTGCGTAAAACCTTGCGTCCTCCGGTTCGAGGTAGTAGTTATCCGGGTCGCTCTTCATTGCCGGCGCGACGGTGGGCGATATTAAAATAAACAAAAGGGTTGACGCCGCGCTCGCGGCCGCCACCCTTAGCAATACGTTCATCTTCTTCGTCAACGTTCCCTCCTTACACAATCGCATTTTCCTTATTAAAATTACTCTACGGCTCCGACCTTCGGGTTTTTATTTCATCCAGGCTTACCAGTTCCCCGCGGAGACGTTGGTCGTGGGCTTCGGTTAAAGCGGTTATCGATTCCGGGTCGTTGGCGATAAGCCAGTTTTCTATATCCTCCAACGACGTAGCGCTCGCCCAGACCTCCGCCGGTATCTTGATGACGTTTTTCCCTTTAGGTGCCATATTTTTAACTCCGTATTTATTATAACCCGCCGGCTTTACCCAGGCAATATTAAAAGGCGGCCTCGCGGCCGCCGATTTCATTTCGGTCTTCCGGTTTATTACAAAACCAGCGCCTCGTACACCAGCTCCACCACGGCTTTGACCTCCACGCCGAGCTTGTACTTCTTGTTGAGCTCGAGGAGCTGGTCGGCGCAGTTGTGGCAGGGGGCCGCGACTACCTTGGCGCCGGTGGCCCGAATCTGCTTGGCCTTGACCTCGCCCGAAGCCACGCGGCGGTCGCCGTACTCGCTCATGGAGAGCATCCCGCCGCCGCCGCCGCAGCAGAAGTTCTGCTCGCGGTTGGGGACCATCTCGACGAAGTCGCTAACCACCCGCCGCAGGACCTCGCGCTGCGGCTCGACGACGCCGCCCCACCGCACCAGGTTGCAGGGGTCGTGGAGCGTCACGCGGTCAGGGTTCTTGGCGGGGTCCACCCGTATCCGGCCGTCGCGTAAATATTCCAGCAGAAGCTCCAATATGCTGCGCATCGGCACCGCGTATCTCTCGCCCAGCCAGTTGGGCCCCTCCCAGCGGAACGAGCGGAAGCCGTGGCCGCATTCCGAGAGGATTATCTCCTCCGCGCCGAGCCGCTCGGCCTCTTCTATCGCCTGTTTGGTTATCGCCGCCGCGGCGGAGTCGTCGCCGGAGAACAGGCCGTAGTTGGTCACGTCGTAGAACCTGCTGGACATGGTCCAACTCTCGCCGGCGGCGTGAAAGACGCCGGCGGCGGCCATGAGCGACAGCGGGAAGAACTTGACCTCCCGCGGGTTGACGAGATAGAAGACGCGCTTGCCCGGCTCGTCGACGTGCACCTTCACGCCGTCGTCGCCCATCTCGAGGCGGAGGTCCTCGGATATCCAGGCCGCGGTATCGCGAAGCTCCTGGGGAGTTATGGCCATCTGGTTGCCGGTTCGGAGTTGGTTGTCGACCACCGCTTGCAGGTTCGGCGGCACCTTTCCCACCGCGGCCAGGACGTTGCGGCCCGCCCGTATTATCGCGCCCACGTCGGCGCCGACGGAGCAGTTCAGGCCGCAGCGGCCGCAGCCGGTGCAGCGGCCGTACGCCGCCTCCACCAGCTCGTCGAGCGCCTCGGCCGTAAGCGTCCGGGCGCCGACCAGAAACGGCGCTATCCTTCCCAGTACGGTGTGGTAGCGGCGGAAGAAGCTCGCGACCTTGGCGGCCTTGGCGCCCGGCAGGTTCTCCGGCACGGGGTCCGTTTTGTAGATGTGGCAGCTCTCGCCGCACAGGCCGCACCTGACGCAGGCGTCGAAGTGGTACGCGGCCAACCCCCGGGCGGCGCGGCGAAGCGCCTCGCGCGCCGTCCTCGCGACTTCGGCCGGGTCTGAAAGCGCGGTTATGTTCTCGTCCTTTTCTTTTTCGGACATCTCGCTACGATTTCGTGGCGCGGGGCGCGGGATACGTCCCGCGGTAGCCCAGCCGCCGGCCCAGGTCCACCCGCGAGACGGGGCAGAAGAGGACGTGGCGCAGTTTCCCGAGCGGCAGGTAGAAGAACGTGAAGGCCGTGAATATCAGAAACGGCGACGCGGCCAGAACGCCGAACGCGTAGAGCGCGGCGGCCAGGATGAAGCCGGAGGTGACGGCGGCGGCGACGTAGTCGTCGGGGCAGCTCATAAAGCGCAGCGTCCTCGATAACGCCCGGCGCGCCAGCAGGTATAAACCCGCGACGACGGACAAAGCCGCGAGCGTGCCGGCGGCGGTCGGCCGGAGCGGCCCCGCCTCCGGTCTGACCATCGCGGCCAGCGCCTCGACGACGGCGACGGCCACGCCGACGTGGAGCGCGACGCCGACGGCGAATTTGCCCGGGTGAAGGCGCGCGGCCTCCTTGTGCGCGGGCGCCATCGCCGCGGTCAAGTTGAACAGTACGGCGCGGCCGGGGCTTCCGGCACGTACGCTGTAATCTTTGCGGCCGCCGCCCCAGGCGAGCAGGAGCTGCGCCAGCAGTAAGGCCGCGGCCCAGGCCAAGCTAGCCGCGGCGACGATTCGTTCGACTACCAACATCGGGATTAGGTACTCGCGGTATCTACACGCACCCGTCGGGTTTGGGGAGGCCGGCGACGCGGCACGCTCCCCGCGCCGGCCCGGCGGTGAAGAGTTTGTATATCCGGCGTACGCTCACGCCCACCTCGGTGCAGATAAGGCGCACCGGCGGCGCGAGGTCGTGCTCCTTCCAATATTCCCGGATAAAGTTGACTACCTTCCAGTGTTCTTCGGACATCTCGTCGATGCCCTCTTCGCCCGCGATGGCGCAAGCGACGGCGTCGTTCCACGACCCGGGCTCGAGCATGAAGCCGTCCGGGTCGAATTCGACGTCGGCGTCACCTACCTGTATTTTATGGTCCGTCATATAACCGTTCCGGCGCTAGGGTTAGAGGTTGTCGTTATGCGGGGCGGTCCGCGGCGACCTCGGCCACGGCCTTGACCGCGGCCTTGACGTGTTCTTCGGTGTTGAAGGGGCCGACGGAGAAGCGCACCGTACCCCGCGGGGCGGAGCCGTGGTGTTCGTGGATGAGCGGCGCGCAGTGGAGGCCGGTGCGCGTCAGGATGCCGTACTCCACGTCCAGGATGGTGCCCACGTCGGACGCGTCGTAGTTGGCCACGGTCACCGACATCGTCGCCACCCGGCGCTCGAGGTTCGTCGTTCCCCAGGTATTGACGCCCTTGATTCGCGACAGGCCGTTCTGCAGCTTTGCCAGCAGGCCCATCTCGTGGCCGCGGATGGCCTCGAGCCCCTGCTCGAGGACCCAGTCGAGCCCCGCGGACAGGCCCGCTATTCCCGCCAGGTTGAGGGTACCGGCTTCCAGGCGGTACGGGTACTCCTCCAGATGGTACGGGTACGCGCTCCGGACGCCGGTGCCGCCGTAGACGGTGCCCGTTATCTCGGCGTCGTCGGCCACGCAGACGCCGCCGGTGCCCGTCGGGCCGAAGAGCGCCTTGTGGCCGGTAAAGGCGACGAAGCTGATGTTCCACGCCGCCATATCGATGGGTATTACGCCGGCGCTCTGGGCGGTGTCGACGGCGAACGACACGTCTTCCTCCCGGCATACCGCGCCGATGGCCGCGAGGTCCTGGACCACGCCCGTGACGTTCGACGCGTGGTTCACTACGACCAGTTTCGTATTCTTTTTTATAGCCTTGCGAATATCCTCCGGGCCGACGTAACCCTCGGCGTCCGGGACTACGTACGTCGCCTCGGCGCCGTTTTTAACCTTGTGGTTGACGGGCCGGATTACGGAGTTGTGCTCCACCATGGTGGTAACGACGTGGTCGCCCGGGCCCACGGTGCCGTTGACGATTAGGTTGAGGCCCGCCGTGGCGTTCGCCGCGAAGACGAGGCGGTTGGGGTCCTTTTCTTTGCCCGCTGCGGTTAGGCTGGGATTGAAAAACGCGGAAAACTTCTTCCGCGTATCGTGAACCATTTTTTCGGCCTCCAGGGCCAAATCACAGCCGGTCCGGCCGGGGTTGACGCCGTAATTTTTGTAAAAATCGTGAACGGCGTCGTGCATGACGTCGGGCTTGGGAAAAGTCGTTGCGGCGTTGTCGAGGTAGATTAATTCAACCATGGTGCTAGACCTCGGTATGGTTCGCTATGGGATATGGAGAAGTTTTTACCCGCGCCGGACGCGGAACCCGAATTGGGCGCGGCGGCGGGGGAGTACGACTACTTTTTGATATCGTCCCAAAAGAGCATGTTGATGTCCTTGAAGATGTGGCTGAAGTCCTCGGTGATCTCGTAGTACATATCCCGGTCGCTGATAATCAAGTAGCGTTCTCGGCATGCCGTGCATAGGTGGAGGTAGAGGATGGCGCCCAGGACGCGGTAAAGGCTGCCGTATGCCTTCTGGCCCGGGCGCGACCTGAGGTGCAAGCAGGAGGTTTGAACCGACGCTACGATGGACCCGTCTTCGGAGACGAGGTCGAATGGCCGCGTTATGGGTGTACCGTCTTCCTTGGTGCCGATGGTTATTTCGCCGGCCTTCATCGGCACGCCGACGTACTCGATGAATTCGCGTTTTATTTGGTCGTCGAGCGAGGGTTTCATAGAATCCAACCTAAAAATGTTAACTCCAAAGCATATGCTTGTCAACGAAAAAAGGCGTTCGTACGGCGACGACCGCGCCAACGGCCGTCCGGCGCGCCGTGAAGCCCGGCGTATACGCCCGAAGTCGCGGCGTTACTCGTTAAGTGCCTCGTAGCGGGCCCGATACTCGGCTATCAAATAGTCGGGGTTCAAAGCCTCCGGGTAGCCGATTTGCTGCAACATCTCGGTCACGGTGATGCTGTCGCCCTGACGGAACAGGTTTTTGAAGAATTCGCCGGCGGCCGGGTTCTTGTACCACTTCGGGCCGAACTTCTCGACGACCGCGGCGCGGAGCTGCGCCACGGCGTAGTAGGCCGCCATATAGTAGAGCGCGTAGAAACCCTCGTCGACCACTAGGTAATAGCCCTCGTCGCGGACGGCGTACTTGGGGAAAAGGCGCTGCTTGTCGACCTCGGCGACGTAGTACGCGAGCGGGTCATCCAACTCGCCGGAGTGCAGCGCCTCGTCGTAGTACACGTCGTAGGCCGTGGAGCGCGCCTGGCCCATATCCGTTAAAAGCTTGTACCGCAAGAAGCCGTCGACGGCCTCCTCCGGCATGCCGAGTTCTTCCAAAAGGAAGTCGCGGTCGTTGAACATCTGTTCGAAGAAGACGGCGTAGGTCTCGGTGAGCTCGTTGGAGCCGAGCATGCGGAACTCGTAGGGGAGGCCGGGGTTGGTGTAGGCGCCGTGGAGGGCATGGCCGAACTCGTGGAACGCGGCCTCGTAGTCGCCGACCCCTCCCGTCGGTTTCAGGTTGACGCGGACGTCGAACGGCGCGTCGAACCCCCAGCAGGCCGGGCGCGGTTCCTTTGCCGGCCGGTCTTCGTCGTCCACCCTCACGTTGGGCAGCACGCGGATGTCCATCCCCAGGCCGGCGAAGAAGCGATACGTGAAATCCAGGAACGTCTCCTCGGGGAAATACGCGTCGAAGTCCTTGCCCCAGTAGATGTTTTTCGACTCCCAGGGGGGCGTGTCGGCGGGGTCTTTACCGTAGAGCTCGCGGCAGCGCCCGGTCACGAGTTCTTTATATAGGGGAAAGGTCTCGTCGCGGAACTCGCGCGCCTGCGCGGCCGGGACGCCCCGCTCGTAACCCAGCATCCGGTAGTAGAAGTCGCAGTAGTTCTCGTAGCCGGCGGCGCGCGTCGAGTCGTAGTGCACCCGCAGGCGCTCCCGCCGCAACGGGTTCATGACGTTGATTTCGTAATTGAATTGGATATAGTAGAGGTTCATGTATTTTTCCGGGTCGTCGGTGGCGCGCGCCAGGAAGTAGAAATCGCGAACGGCGACCGGCTCGTCGAATCCCTTTACCCACACGTGGTCCGAGGCGCTGCGGTTCTCCATTTCGTCCTCGAGCGAGGCGACACGCTTCGCCTCGTACGTCGTCGCCAGGTCGCGGTAGAGGTAATGCAGGCGCCGCCGCTCTTTGGGGTCCGACGCCTGGTCCCTCTTTTTCTTGATGAAAGCGACGAGCTGCGGGTCGTCGGAGAGGTAGGAGTACTTCTCCAACAGGCCGGCGATGTCGACCGGCTTGCCGTAGACCGCGTTGTCCCACCCGGCCTGGCACCACTCCCGGATGAGTTGCTCATTGTCGACGCGGACCTTCTCGAGGTCGTATTCCTCGGCGATTGCCGCCGAAAAGGCGAGTGCCGCCGCCGCGGCGCAAAGTATTCTGCGCATATGTCGCTCCTATCGGTGTTATCCTAATATGAAGTATAGGGTTTGATTTTAACATAACCCGGCCGGCGCGGCTACCTTTCGGCTTCGGCGGAGGTGGTTTGACCGCGGCCGCAGTTTATGCTATGATACGCATCGACGTCGAAGCTTAACCGTTATGATTCCTTCATAACTAGTCAGGAGGAGCGATATGAGGTGGTTAATTGTCAGCGCGGGAGTGCTCGCGTTAGCCGGCGCGGCCTTCGCCGGCGAGAACACGGGTAAGATGATTTCGACGAAGTTCGCCGGCCCCGGCGACGGCAAGCCCTTCGAGGCCATCGTGAACGACGCCTACGACAATCCGTTGGTGAACATCAAGTGTTCCGAGCTCGGGCAGGGCAAGAAAGACGTTAAGGTCTATTGGCTCGACCCGGAACATATGCCCGACGACGAGGCGGAGTTCTATTTCACCTGGGCCAGTAAGATCGAGGACGTCCTCGTCGGGCAGAATTGCATCGGCCTCGCCCAGTTGCAGGATTTCTACCCCGAAGGCAAGGCGACCATCACCATGCGGGTCGTCTTCGTCGGCAACGTCGCAAACCGCATCAAGTACGGGACCATCAACCCGGCGGACATAGTACCGGTCGCGAATTCGCCCGGGCAGTGGGGTTCGGTCATTAACACTAAGGGCATCAAAGGTAAATTGGAAGAGGGCACGCCGACGCCCAAATACCTCGACCTGACCGAATACGGCGCCAAGGTGGAAGTGGACGCGGAAAACTACGAGGCTACGTTCACGTGGACGTACGAACCGGTCACGGGTTTCTTCATAACCGACGGCCAACTCGACATCGGCCTTATCCAGTACAAGAAGTAACCCCGAGTTTCGGAAACGTGCGAAGGGGCCCCCGGGGCCCCTTTTTAATTGACAAACCGGCTTATATATGACAGAATGTGTGCCGAAGTCGGCGAAGAGAACGCCGGCACTGAAGGTGGGGCGTGAAGAGTATTGCTTTTATCGGGGTAACGGCGTTAGCGCTTGTCGGCGCCGACGCCGTTGCCGAATATGTATACGGCGGCCAGTGGGGTGAATCGGGCGGAGCCCCCGGCGAATTCGACGAGATTTCCGGCGTCGCCGTATCACCCAAAAACGGCAACGTGTACGTGGTGGACCACGACCTCCATCGCGTACAGTACTTCACGGCCGACGGCTCGTACTTGGGTAAATGGGGCATCCGGGGGGAGGGACCGGGGGAGTTCTACCACCCCGAGCACATCGCGATAGCTCCCGGCGGCCGCGTCTACGTGGTCGACGCCGGCAACGCCCGCGTTCAGTATTTCACCGCCGCCGGGTTGTACGTCGGCAAATGGGGCCGCGAAGGGACCGGCCGGGGCGAATTCAACTGGCCGTGCGGCGTTGCGGTCTCGCCCGGTAACCACGTCTACGTAACCGAATATCGGAATAACCGCGTCCAATACTTTACCTCGAGCGGTTCCTTCCTCGGCAAATGGGGCGATGAGGGCTCCGGCCCGGGCCAGTTCAATTATCCCGACGGGGTAGCCGTAAGTAACGGCGGTACGGTGTACGTGGCCGAATACAACAACCACCGGGTCCAGTACTTCACGTTGACCGGCTCTTACCGCGACCAATGGGGTACGGAGGGGCCGGGCGAAAAGGAATTTAAAAACCCCATGGGCATAGCCGTCGCCCCGGGCGGCAGCGTATTCGTAACCGACAACGGCAACCACCGCGTCCAATGCTTCACGTCCGAAGGCTCTTTTATAACCGCCTGGGGTACCGAGGGCAAGCGCGAAGGCGAGTTCATGTATCCGCGCGACGTGGCCCTCACCGAAGACGGCGACCGATTCTACGTGGGTGACTCCGGCAACTACCGCGTTCAGTACTTCGTGTATACCGAACCGGCGGTCCTGCCTACTTCCTTGGGGCGGATAAAAATTTTATTCAAATAGTAACCGGCGCCGCCGATAAACGGTGATGTGCCGTTTTTTCGGCCGTCCTTTTTCACTGATGGCGTTGGGATGGTTCTATACGGGTAAGACGTTTGCACGGTCGTAGAGGGAAGGTATAAAAAGGCCGGTCCGGTTTCGATACTTAAATCGACGGTTTGCACAGGTACGCCATTTTTGTTAAAATATTATTATAATTGCGTATATAAAGGAGGTAAGCACTTATGCGTAAAGGCATAATCGTTATATTATGCAGCTCGCTGGCCGCGGGCGCAGCTTTAGCAGGCATGGGCAGCTTGATAAATTCTTTCCCCAACCGCGGTAGGAGTACCCACTACGGCATGGCCGCCGACGCCAACTACCTCTATTCTTACCACTACGACGCCACGACGGATTACCCTATAAACATTTTAAGGCGGGCCGACGGGTCCTTTGTACGCTCCATCGCGGTCCCGTTCCCATATCTCGAGAACCGCTACGTCCGGGGTCTTTGTTTCGAGGGCGGCGGCTTCCTCCGCGTGAATAACTACAACAACCGGTACGTCGCGAGGCTCCGCGCGTCGAACGGGAGTTTATTAAGCACGTGGACGTGGAGCGGCGGCTCGAGCCGCTACGGCCTATGCATCAACGGCGATAAAGAGAACTACGGTACGGCCAATCGCATTTACCAAAGCTACCTTACCGGCCTTTGGTGGGTATCGAATACCAACGGCAGCCTGATATCGTCTTTCCAGGCCCCGCACACCAATTACGCTTACGACCTGGCTTGGGACTATACCCACGACCTGATCTGGTACGGGAACTACGCCACGGGGTGGGTTATGGGCATGACGCCGGCCGGCTCGGTTATGGAATCGTGGCGGGTAGAATCCACGGTCTCCTATCCCTTCGGCATCGCGTATCACGCCGGTCGGCTCTACGTAAGCACGTCGGGCGGGTCCCCCGACGAATACATCTGGGTTTACGAATGCACGTACACCGACGCCGAGCCGGCGTCGCTCGGCCGGGTTAAGGCCATATTCGAATAACCGTTATAAGCGCTAAGGCCGCCCCGCGGGCGGCTTTTTTTCACTTTGTTCTTGATGGGGGGGCGCCGGGGCCGTTAACCGATAAGGGGTTCCTAACCAGGTAGAGGTGGGCGCTACTTTTTACTTGACAAGCGCCGTCAGGTTTTTTATATTCCCGCGAAACTGACCGCGCAGACTTCCTCCCGGAGCTCCGGACAAATCGCACGGGGTCTAAGCTGGTGGCCGACGAAAAACGCATAACCGAAGAAGAACTCCAAAAAATACGCACCCAGACGCAGCTCACCTTCGGCAAAGAGTACCTGCGCGCCGGCCATTACGAGAAGGCGCTCGGTGCGTTCGAGGAGGCGGCCAAACTTAACCCGGCCGAGGCCCGGGCGTTGATGGGGCGGAGCCTTGCGTTGACGCGGCTCGGGCGCTACGACGACGCGCTCGTTGCCGCCGACGGAATTTTCGGCCTCGAGGCCAATAGCCCCCACGGCTACAACGCCCAGGCCGTCGCCTACCAGGCCATGGGGCGGTTGGACGAGGCGCAGGCCGCGTTCGAGAGGTCGGTCACCTTCGGCCCCCAGGACCCCGGAAGCCACTACAACTTCGCCTGCTACTGGGCGTTCCGGGGAGACAAGGAGCGCTGCCGCCGGTACCTCGAGCGCGCCCTGGAGATAAACCCCAAGCTCAACGTCATCGCCGCCACCGATATCGACCTCCGGCGCTACCGCAACGAGGATTGGTTCCTCGACCTCGTGGCCTTCAAGTAGCGGCGCCGGCTCCCGCGGTTAATAAAATAATAAGGGCCCGAGGGGCCCTTTTTGATTACGGATGTCAGTCGGGGCGACTGGCCAGTCGCCCCTACCTCGTTAAAATTTAAAAGCCCCCTCGGGGGAGGGGGTCATATTGGAATTATTCATTAGCAACGCGTTTGATAACAAACCGCGTTAGATAAGTCATACCGGTTAATATTATTATAAATATAGCGAACCATATCATACCCCAAGCGATGGGTCCGGGAGAAAGGAATTCTGCATTCGGATAGTTTTTTTTAGCAATATCGACCGCGTAATGTAGCGCTAGTAAAAAGCTAACACCTATAAGAAAAAATAACGATGTTAATAATAACCCCCCCAGGAATCCTTTTCGTTTTTGCCTTGAGAATTCCCTTTTTTCTTCGAGTTTCAACTTATATCTTGGAGGACCGACTACGCCAGTAACTTCGGGGGTACTCTCTTTTCCGATCGATAATAGCGCAATCGATATTTCGTCTCCAGATTCCATGTAATTTGGCCGGAAATGCAGTTCTCCCGGGTTTTCGGGGTTCAAGATCAATGTTGGTTCGAAATCCTTTTTTGGCGTAAAAAAATCGAAATCTATGATAGCGTTATCGGGTAGGGAAATAACAATAGGTTTAATAATGTTCGAATCCGAGATTTCTTTATTACCCAAATTTCTAAGAGTTATTACGGTTCTATGGATATTTTCTACTTTTTCCTTTTTATATAATACTTCCACATCGGTTTTTACTTCATCTCCGATTTTTATTAGAGACGCAGAAAAGACTAAATCCGCTTCTAATTTTCTCCGGGGGAGTTTGCGGAAAAAGAAGAAAAGGTTGGCGGCAGTTAATACGAAACCTAACCCGGTTAATATTATTCCAAGTAATAGCATCGGCTACCATACCCTCCTAACACGTATTTCTTCCGTTATCGGTTATAATAAAACCCTACGGTAACTGGGTGCCGTTAATCCTCCTCCAGACACTCCGCCTCCTCCGCGACGCGCTCCGCGTCCCAGCCGAAGCGGCTTCCTATTCCGCGTACGCTTTTTCCTCCTCCGGCGTCATCGTTAGGATAAACCCGATATGCTTGATATCGTCAAAGGTTAGCTTTTCGTTTAACCACGCCCATATCTCGTCTTGGCGTGTTACCTCGTCCTTTATTTCAAAGGCCGTCGTGACGACGGTATAGATACCGCCCCCAGGCCCCACGCGCTCGACCGTTACCCTGGCGTTGGGGTATTTTTCCCTCAATATCTTTTTTATTTTGCTCTCGGCCGTTGCCATTTTTCCTTCGCCACCTTGAAAACCATTTCGAGTTCGGTTAACATCCGGGCACAGATATATTTGACCACGTCTCCCTTGATGCCCCTGCATAAACCTCGCCTGTGCTTTTTATAGTATTTGCCGAGTGATTCGTTATCTCGGTAGCGGTGCTCGTTCGCCCAAGCTTCGTATATGAATTTATTGGCCCTTGATATTTTATCATAGATAGGCCGTTTCGCGATTTCTTTCATGAAACGGTCGTCGGCTAAAACTCTTAGGTCGTGCGGTCTAATATCCGCGGTCGGTTCGGCTCTTACGATAAAGGCCCGGTATAAGCATTCGGCCGCGATACCCGACAGGTAGATCGCGCCCGCCGCATAAGTCTTTGCCGGAATACCTTTCTCCCCCGCGCCTATTTTCAACCACGTGGCTTCTTTAAACCGTTGGATAGCGGCTTTGAGATAACCTTCCGCGTT